>NZ_RCVI01000155.1:0-12719 GCF_003667455.1 Micromonospora sp. CV4
ATGCGACCCGGTCCGCCCGGCGCCGCCCCACGCGACCGCCGTCACACGTGCCCCCGGCCGCGACGGGCGTAGCCTCAAGCCGCAGCCGAGCGCGGGGAGGTGGCGCGATGACGGATCGACCAGGTCAGGGCGGGACACCGTCGCACACCCCCCGGGTGCTGCGACCCCGGGCGTGGCCGTCGCCGGTCCGGGCGATGACCCGGATCCTCAACGCGGACGGCTCGCCGCCCGTGCCGACCCCGGCCGGCACCGGGCGCAGCGGCGTCGTCGACTGCGCGCTCTACGTCGACGGCAAGCGGCAACCGGGCGACTGGACGTACGCCGATGCGCTGGCCGCGGCCCGCCGCGAGGAGCACGGCTTCGTCTGGCTCGGTCTGCACCAGCCCGAGCTGGCCGAGATGACCGCCATCGCGGAGACGTACGGGCTGCACGAGCTGGCCGTCGAGGACGCCGTGAAGGCCCAGCAGCGCCCGAAGCTGGAGCGGTTCGGCGACGTCAGTTTCCTGGTGCTGCGCACCGCGCGGTACTGCGAGCACGCCGAGCTGAACGAGAACTCCGAGGTCGTCGAGACCGGCCAGGTGATGCTCTTCATCGGCCCGAACTTCCTGATCAGCGTCCGGCACGGCGACGCCTGCCGGCTCTCGCCGGTCCGGGCAGACCTGGAGACCAAGCAGGAGCTGCTGCTCCAGGGCCCGTGGTCGGTCGCGTACGCGATCACCGACCGGGTGGTCGACCTCTATCTGGAGGTCGCCGAGCAGATCGAGGACGACCTCGACGTGCTGGAGGCGGAGGTCTTCGACCGCAACGGCCATGGGCGGATCCAGCGGATCTACCAGATGAAGCGGGAGCTGGTGGAGTTCAAGCGGGCCGTGGTGCCGCTACAGCGGCCGCTGATGACGCTGACCTCGCAGGTCAACCGGGAGGTGCCGAAGGAGATCCGGCGCTACTTCCGGGACGTGCAGGACCACCTCAGCCGCACCGTCGAGCAGGTGAACTCCTACGACGACCTGCTGAACTCGATCCTCCAGGCGCGGCTGGCCCAGGTCACCGTCGACCAGAACAACGACATGCGCAAGATCGCCGCCTGGGCGGCCATCGCCGCGGTCTGGACCTCCATCGCGGGCGTCGAGGGGATGAACTTCGACAACATGCCCGAGCTGAACATGACGTACGGCTATCCCGTCGTACTCGCCCTGATGCTCGGCGTCTCCCTGGCCCTCTACCGATGGTTCCGCCGCAACGGCTGGCTCTGACCGCTCGCGCGAAAGCGCCGGCGGACGCGGGGAACCGCGTCCACCGGCGCTCGGTTCGCTGCCGTCGGGGTCAGCGGCGGCCGTTGGTGCGGGCGGTGTCCTTGCCCAGCGCCTTGGTGAGGTCGTCGGCCGGGCGCCCGGAGGCGTCCTTGGCGCCCTCGGCGACCGAAGGGACCTTGTCGGTCGGGCGAACACCGGTCGGCTTGGGCGCACCGGTGGTGCTGGCGCTGTCGCCGCCGGCCACCGCGGAACTACCGGCGCCGGTCATCCCGGCCATCGCGGACCCGTCGGTCCCCTTGGTGGCGGACGGGGTCCGCACCTCGATCGAATCCACCTCGTCGCGCATCGGCTCCAGGGTGCGGGTCGGGTCGTACTCGGCCCACTCCTGCTGCTCACGGCGGCGGCGCAGGGCGACCGCACCGGCCAGCCCGGCGATCGCACCCGCTGCGAGCAGGCCCGTCATCATCGAGCCGCGCCGCCGCGGCTGCTTCTTCTTGGTGATCCGCATGTTCTTCGACCTGGCTTTCCTGGTGAGCGGCCCGGCCTGCGCGGCGCCGTCACGGGCCGCCGCGGCAAGCGGTGCCAGCGTGGTGAGTGTCGTCCCCCAGCCGGTCGAAGCGCGGTCGCGCACCTTGGCCGCAGCCGGTCCGACGTAGCCACGGGCCACCTGGACCCGCGGACCCACCGTCGCGCCGGCGCCCTTGGCGGCGTGGTTGGCTGCCAGCATCAGGTGGCTGATGCTCTGGTTCAGCTCGGCTTTGGCAAGCTGGCCCCGGGACTTACGCCGCCCGATTCCAAACACGGTCCCACCTCCTGGGAGTTGTTCCTTCGTCATCCTCCACCTTCGGATGCCTCCGCGATGCCAGATCGGGCACATGGGAGGATCCGCATGGAACTGACCAACGAGTGAGGAGTACCCGTGGCCGAGGCTGTCTACGCCACCTTGCACACCAACGCTGGCCCGATCCGGCTGGAGCTCTTCCCCAACCACGCGCCGAAGACGGTTCGCAACTTCATCGACCTGGCCGAGGGCAACCGGGAGTACACCGACCCGCGCACCGGTCAGCCGGGCAGCGGTCCGTACTACGACGGCACCATCTCGCACCGGGTGATCAGCGGCTTCATGGTCCAGATGGGCGACCCGACCGGCACCGGTCGGGGCGGGCCGGGCTACAAGTTCGCCGACGAGTTCCACCCGGAGCTGCGCTTCGATCGGCCGTACCTGCTGGCGATGGCGAACGCCGGACCGGGCACCAACGGTTCGCAGTTCTTCATCACCGTGTCTCCGACGCCGCACCTCAACAACCGGCACACCATCTTCGGCCAGGTGGCCGACGAGCAGTCGGTGAAGGTCGTCGACTCGATCGCGAGCACCCCGACCGGCCCGAGCGACCGTCCGCTCCAGGACGTCGTCATCGAGCGGGTCGAGATCGAGCGGTCCGCTGCCTGATCGACGGGCGAGGTACCTTTGCTCGCATGATTGAGCGCTCCGGAGCACCGCACCGGCTGGCGTCGGTGGACCGCGCGGTGGCGGACGGAGGGTCGGCCCGGTGAGCGAGTCTCCGCCGACCACCCCGGTCTGCTACCGGCACCCCGGCCGGGAGACCTACGTCCGGTGCTCCCGCTGCGACCGGCCGATCTGCCCGGACTGCATGCGGGACGCGTCCGTCGGGCACCAGTGCCCGGAGTGCGTCAACGAGGGACGTCGCAGCGTGCGGCCGGCGCGTACCGCCTTTGGTGGCGGTACCGCCGGCCGGCACGGCTACGTCACCAAGGCGCTGATCGCGCTGAATGTGCTGCTCATGCTGCTCTCCATCGCCTCGGACCGGGGCGGGGACGCGGCGGTGGGCGGCTCGGGCTTCGGCGGCCTGATGGGCGGCAGCACGCCGCTGACCAACTGGGGTTCGGTCCTCGGGCTGGCGGTCTTCCCCGACGGCACGCTCGGTGGGGTCGCCGACGGCGAGTGGTACCGGCTGGTCACCGCCATGTTCCTGCACTACGGCGTGATCCACCTGCTGCTCAACATGTGGGCGCTGTGGGTGCTCGGCCGGTCGCTGGAGGCCAACCTCGGCCCGCTGCGCTTCGGGGCGCTCTACCTGATCGCGGGTCTCGGCGGCAACGTCGCCGCCTACCTGTTCAGCGCGCAGAACTCGGCCACCGCCGGCGCGTCCACCGCCGTCTTCGGCCTCTTCGCCGCGCTGATCATCATCGAACGCAAGCTGGGCCGGGACATCTCCCAGGTGATCCCGATCCTGGTGATCAACCTGGTGTTCACGCTGACCGTGCCGGGCATCTCGATCCCGGGGCACCTGGGTGGCCTGGTGGTCGGTGGGGCGATGGCCCTGGTGCTCGCGTACGCGCCGCGCGGTCGGCGCACGCTGGTGCAGGTCGCCGGCGGCGCGGTCATCCTGCTGATACTGCTCGGCCTGGTCCTGTTCCGCACCGCGCAGCTGCTCGCCGGCTGACCGGTCGGCGCGCGTGTCGTGCCGGGCGGTCACGCCGGGGCGTCGCGGTCATGCCGGGCGGACCGCCCGCAGCGCCTCGGCCACCTCGTCCGGGGTGGCCCCGAGGTCGTACCGGCCGAACAGGTGCAGCGACTCGCCGGCGTCGATCTCGAGCAGTTCGGTCGTCAGGCCGAGCCGGGGCCGGCGGTCCACGGTGATCCGCTCGACCGTGGCCCACGGCAGCAGCCGGCGGCCGGCGAAACCCTGCGGGACCACCACGCCGGCCGGGTCCGCCGCGAGTCGGACCGGCGCGAGGACATCGCGCAGCGCCCAGCCGACCAGGCCGGCGACGACCAGCCCGATCAGTGTCAGCTGCACCGGGTCGCCCTCGGCGAGGAGCAGGCCGAGCGCCACCAGGACGACCGCGCCGGCCAGCTTCGCCAGCGGTACGCCCGCCGGCACCCGCCACTGCCGGACCGGGAAAGCTTCGGCATCCATCCGGCCAGCATGCCAGCGTCCGCCCCGCGCCGGCACCCGTCCGCGGGTGGACCGGACCGGGGGCGGACGACCGGTCCGTGGACGACGTAGGATCGGGACAGCTCAAGTTACCCGGGAGTAAACATGAGTGACGCGGTCATCGTCGGCGCGGTACGCACTCCGGTCGGTCGGCGCAAGGGCAGCCTCGCCGGCGTCCACCCGGTCGACCTTTCGGCGCACGTGCTGCGCGCCCTCGCCGAGCGCACCGGGCTCGACCCGGCGCAGGTCGACGACGTCTTCTGGGGCTGCGTGTCCCAGGTCGGCGAGCAGTCCTGGAACATCGCCCGCAACGGCGTGCTCGCCGCCGGGTGGCCCGAGACCGTGCCCGGCACCACGCTGGACCGGCAGTGCGGCTCCAGCCAGCAGGCGCTGCACTTCGCCGCCGCGACGGTCCTCTCCGGCCAGGCCGATCTGGTGGTCGCCGGCGGGGTGGAGTCGATGACCCGGGTGCCGATGGGCTCCAGTGTGGCCGGCGGCATGCCGTTCAGCGACCAGCTCCGGACCCGCTACCGGGGCGTGGAGGGCTTCGCCGACGACGCGCCGCTGCCGTTCAACCAGGGGGTCGGGGCCGAGCTGATCGCACAGCGGTGGCGCTTCTCGCGTACCCAGCTCGACGAGTTCGCGCTGGCCAGCCACGAGAAGGCGGCTGCCGCGCAGGACGCCGGCGCGTTCGACCCGGAACTCGCGCCGGTGCCGCTCGCCGACGGCGGCAAGTTCGCCGCCGATGAGGGCATCCGCCGGGACACGTCGCTGGAGAAGCTCGGCGAGCTGGCCACGCCGTTCCGCGCCGACGGCGTGGTGACCGCGGGGTCCGCGTCCCAGATCTCCGACGGCGCGGCGGCCCTCGCCGTCACCACCGGCGAGTGGGCCAGCCGGCACGGCCTGCGGCCGCTGGCCCGGATCCACACCGCCGTGGTCGCCGCCGACGACCCGGTCACCATGCTCACCGCGCCCATCCCGGCCACCGCGAAGGCGCTGCGCCGCGCGGGGCTGGGCATCGAGGAGATCGGGGTGTACGAGGTGAACGAGGCGTTCGCCCCGGTGCCGCTGGCCTGGCTGGCGGAGACCGAGGCGGACCCGGAGCGGCTCAACCCGCGCGGCGGGGCGATCGCCCTCGGTCATCCGCTCGGCGGCTCCGGCGCCCGGATCATGACCACGATGCTCCAGCACATGCGGGACAACGGAATCCGCTACGGCCTCCAGACCATGTGCGAGGGCGGCGGCATGGCCAACGCGACCATCGTCGAGCTGCTCTGACTCCCGCCCCGGTCGTTGCGGGGAAAAGTCCTCGCCCCGGCCCGGCTCGGCCGCCTAGGGTGCGCACTGTGACGACGATCGCCGATGAGCGCGCCCCCGACTGGTCCCGAGAGCAGTGGCAGGTGCGGGCCCGTTCCTGGGTGGACGAGCAGCTCAGTCAGGCCGGTCGGCGGGTGACCGGGCCGGTGGAGCCCCGGGTGCGCCCGTGGTCGCTGGTGTGGAAGGTGCCCACCGACGGTGAGCCGGTCTGGTTCAAGGCCAACAACCCGGGCACGGTGCACGAGGCCGTCCTGATCGCGGCGCTCGCCGACCTGGCGCCCGAGCGGGTCCTCGCACCGATCGCGGTGGACCCGGTTCGGGGTTGGTCGCTGCTGCCCGACGGCGGAGAGTCGCTGCGGGACGTGCTGGGCCGTGACCCGGACCTGGCGCACTGGGAGCGGGCGCTGCCCGGGTACGCCGCGCTCCAACTGGCCAGCGCGCCCCGGGCCGAGGAACTGATCGCCCTCGGCGTGCCGGACCACCGCCCCGAGGTGCTTGCCGGGCTGTTCGACGAGCTGCTCGACGACCGTTCGTCACTGCGGATCGGCGACGAAGGCGGGCTCAGCCCGGAGACGTACGAGCGGCTGCGGGCCGAGTTGCCGGCGTACGCCGAGCGGTGCCGCCGGCTCGCCGACATCGGCATCCCGGCCACGGTGCAGCACGACGACCTGCACGACGGCAACGTGTTCGCCGGCCCGGACGGGTACCGCTACTTCGACTGGGGTGACGCCTCGGTGGCGCACCCCTTCGGCACGCTGCTGGTGACCCTGCGCTCGATCCGGTACGCCACCGACCTGAATGCCGACGACACCCGACTGGCCCGGCTGCGCGACGGTTACCTGGAGGCGTGGACCGACCGGTACGATCGCCGTACCCTGCTCGAGGCCGCTGACCTGGCGGTGGGCCTGGGCGCGGTGAGCCGGTCGCTCTCCTGGCGGCGAGCCCTCGACACCGCCGATGCGGCCCGCGCCGAGTACGCCGACGCGGTCCCCGGCTGGTTGGCGGAGCTGCTGGAATCCGACCCGGCCTGAAGCCGTCCCGGCCATCCCTGGCGGCCGTCCACGGATCGCGAGCACCGGTCTGGACAGGCGGCGGGTCGAGCGGGCAGGATTTGCCGCTGGCCGCGCCCACCGTCCACATCAGATCGGAATACACGTGACCCTCAGCCCTCCTCGGCTCGACCCGCGTCGTGGCAGCCACCGGGTTCTCGCCGCGTTGGCGGTTGTGGTGTTCGCGATGGGCGCCGGGCTGACCGGCGCCGCGCGGCCGGCGTGGGCCGCCGCCGCGTACAACGGGCCACAGCCCGGGACGTTCACCGGGCTCGGGTTCGACACCTGCGCCGCTCCGTCGAACGCGGCCATGAAGGCGTGGCTGCAGTCGCCCTACCGAGCGGTCGGCATCTACATCGGTGGCGTCAACCGGGGCTGTGCCCAGCCCAACCTGACCCCGAGTTGGGTGGCGATCCAGCAGGCGGCCGGCTGGCGGCTCTTCCCGCTCTACGTCGGCCTCCAGGCGCCGTGCTCGACGTACCAGCGGAAGATCGACCCGGCTCGGGCCGCGGCTCAGGGCCGTGAGGCGGCCGACGACGCGGTCCGCAACGCCCGCAGCCTCGGTTTGTCCCTCGCCAGCACGATCACGCTCGACATGGAGCACTACCCGGCCGGGAACGCCGCCTGCACCGCGGCGGTCAACTCCTTCGTGAGCGCGTGGACCTTGCGCCTGCACCAGCTGCGGTTCCTCTCCGGCTTCTACACCAAGGTCACCTCTGCGGGCTTGGCGGACCAGGTGGCGGTCTATCAGCGGCCGGGGCATGCTCGCCCTGACGTGATCGACTTCGCCCGCTGGGACGGCGTCCAGACGGTGTCGGACAGCGCCCTGCCGGCGTCGTACTGGATGCCCGGCCGTCGGATGAAGCAGTACCAAGGCGACCACCACGAGACCTGGGGCGGGGTGCGGATCAACATCGACAGCAACTACCTCGATCTCCGGCAGCCGCGGCTCCAGCCGAGCTGGTTGCTGCGCGGGGTCTTCCGCGACCAGCCCCGGACCCTCAACCGGCTCGGCGCGCTGCCGCCGACCCGCTGACGCCGGCCGGCCGCCCCTCAGGCCGGGTGGCTCGATGTCGGACAGCCGGTGCGACACCGCGCGTGGAAGTTCCAAAAAACGGCCGTGACCCACGTCACTTCCGTCGAAGAGGTCGTTGGGCAGGTCATGGACGTCTTCTCCCGAACGTTCCTTCCGGCCGCCGCCGAGGCTGGCCTGGCCGTGCAGACCCTGAGCCGGCACATGCCGGTCTTCCGGCGCTGCGTCGGCTCCGGTGACGCCACCATCCTGGTCACCCGCTGCAGCCGCCCGGACCGCCCGGTCACCGGCGACTACCTGCTGCTGCTCACCCACCGTCGGTTGGTGGTGACCCAGCAGACCCGGCTGCTGCACCGGCTGCGTCTGCACCTCAATACCGAGTTGCGGGAGCTGAGCAACGTCACCTGGAGCCCCGACCCGCGTCTGCACTCGGTCGAGCTGGCCGCGACCGCCATCGACGGGATCCGCGAGCGGTTCCTGATCCGCACCACCCACCCGAAGCGGGTGTGGCAGCTCGACGCGCTGCTCAACCACGCCTTCCGGACCCGCCTGCGGACGCCCCGCGAGCGGATCGTCGCCACCATCGGCGAGGTGCCGGCCGCCACGCGGCCCAGCGTGCTCCGACCCGTCGTGGCGCGCTGACGCCCCACCGCCCCACCGCTGGCGGCGGCCCTCCGCCCCGCCTTTACCGAACTCGAACACGCGCCGATCGCGCCGAGAGCGCCGGGTCGGCAATCATGGGCCGGTGACCGTCGAACCGCCGCACCGCGGGCTCGTCCTCGTGGTCGAGGACGAGCCGGCCATCGCCGACCTGGTCCGGCTCTATCTCACCCGCGACGGGTTCGGCGTCCACCTGGAGCGGGACGGCGAGGCCGGCCTGGCCGCCGCCCGGCGGCTGCGTCCGGTGGCCTGCGTCCTGGACATCGCCCTGCCCGGGCTGCCCGGCACCGAGATCTGCCGCCAGCTGCGCGAGGGCGGCGACTGGACGCCGGTCATCTTCCTCACCGCCCGGGACGACGAGGTGGATCGGATCGTCGGCCTGGAGCTGGGCGCCGACGACTACGTCACCAAGCCGTTCAGCCCCCGTGAGCTGGTCGCCCGGGTGCGCGCGGTGCTGCGCCGCTCCGCCGGCGGCCCGGAGGGTGCGGACCGGCCGCGCGTCGTCGGTCCGGTGACGCTCGACCCGGCCCGTCGGACGGTCACCGCCGCCGGCGCCCCGGTGCAGCTCACCTCCACCGAGTTCGACCTGTTGGCCCACCTGATGGCCCGGCCCGGGCGGGTCTTCACCCGGGAGGAGCTGCTGGCCGGCGTGTGGGGCTACGCCGCGCACGCCGGCACCCGCACGGTCGACGTGCACGTCGCTCAGGTGCGGGCGAAGCTCGGCCCGGCCAGCGTGATCCGGACCCACCGGGGCGTGGGGTACGCGGCCGATGCCTGACCAGCCCGGTTGGCGGCAGCCCACGGCGCGACCCGAGTCGCCGACCATGACGCTGCCGGTGATCGGCGCCCGACCCCCGACCGCGCCCCGGCGCAGCCGTCCCGGCCGGACGCTGACCACCCGGGCGGTGCTGGTCACCTGTGCCGTGGCGCTGGTGTCGGTGCTGGTCACCGCGATCGTCGCGGTGCCGCTGGCGATCCGGGGCGCGGAGCGACGCGATCAGGAGGCGCTCGCCGCGCAGGCCCGACTCGCCGCCGAGGTGCTGCGGACCCGGCTGGACCGGGGTCGTACCGCCGACGAGGAGCGGCTCATCCAGCAGCTGCGGGCACAGGACATCGACGCGTACCTGATCCGGCGGGGAGTCGTCGACCGGCCGGGCCTGCCACCCCGGGTGGTGCGGCGGATCGAGCAGGGCCGCAACGTGTCGGTCCGCCGGCCGGTCAACGGCAGGCGCGCGCTGGTCGAGGGCCGCGCGCTGCCCGGCGGCAACGGGGTGGTGCTCTCCCGCGCCTCGGCGAGCGGGTTGTGGCAGCAGGTGCTGCTCAGCCTCTGGCTGCCGCTGCTGGCGGGGCTCGCCGCCGGCGTCGTGGCCGGGCTGCTGCTGGCCCGCCGATTGGCCCGGCCGATTCGCGTCGCGGCCACCGCCGCCGCCCGTCTGCGTGCCGGGGACCGCGCGGTCCGGGTGCCGGTCGAGCCGCCGGACGAGGTCGCCGACCTGGCCGAGGCGTTGAACGGGTTGGCCGCCGCGCTGGCCACCAGCGAGGGCCGACAGCGGGAGTTCCTGCTCTCCGTCTCGCACGAGCTGCGGACCCCGTTGACCGCGATCCGGGGGTACGCCGAGGCGCTGGCCGACGGCGTGATCGACGCGGAGGGCATGGCCGGCACCGGCCGGACGGTGCTGGCCGAGGCCCAGCACCTGGACCGGTTGATCGGCGACCTGCTGGCGCTGGCCCGGCTGGAGGCCGCCGACTTCCCGCTGGAACCGGTACCGGTGGACCTGGCCCGGCTGGCCGTCGACGCCGAGGCGACCTGGTCCGACCGTTGCGCGGCGGTCGGAGTGCCGTTCCGGATGGAGACGCCCGGTGGGCCGGTGCCGGTGTACACCGATCCGGGGCGCATCCGGCAGGTGGTGGACGGGCTGCTGGAGAACGCGCTGCGGGTCGTACCCCCGGGGGCGCCGGTGGTGCTCGCGGTCCGGGCTGCCGGCGCGGACCCGGCCGCCGGCGGCGTGCTGGAGGTCCGCGACGGCGGGCCCGGCTTCACCGACGACGACCTGGCGGTGGCGTTCGAGCGGGGTGCGCTGCACCAGCGTTACCGGGGGGTGCGCAAGGTGGGCAGCGGGCTGGGGCTGGCGCTGGCCGCCGGGCTGGTCCGCCGGCTGGGCGGGGAGATCGTCGCCGGTCACGCGCCGGAGGGCGGCGCCGCGTTCACGGTCCGGCTGCCCGGTGATCCTTACCAGACCCGAACATCGGTCTGACGCTGCGCTCGTCGTCGCCGGGCAGGCTGAGGGCTCCACGGACGAGAGGGACAGTCATGCCACGTTGGGGATTTGCCGCCGCCACCACGTCGTTGCTCACGGCGGTGGCGCTCGGTGTCAGCGGCTGCGGCGCGGCCGAGGTGGCCAGCCAACCCGCCCGGGAGGCCGCCGTCGAGGTCGCCGCGGCGATGGGCGTGGAGGGCCAGGCGCTGGCCGCGATGGGCTTCGACGCCAACGACCTGGACGTGCTGACCGTCGCCGCGCCGGCCACCCCGGCGCCCGGTGCCTCGCCCACCGCCCAGGACAAGGCCCGGGAGAAGCGCGGCGAGGAGTGGCGCAAGCGCCGCCAGGCCCGCGTGCTGCTGCGCAGGAACACCCTGCACGGCGAAGCCGTGGTGAAGACGAAGGACGGCGGTACGAAGACGGTCGCCGTGCAGCGCGGTGAGGTGACCGCGATCGACGGTGACTCGATGACCGTGAAGTCCACCGACGGCTTCACCATGACGTGGACCTTCGGCGACGACCTCCGGGTCGTCGAGCGGCGCGCCACCGTGCAGGCGAGTGACGTCAAGGTCGGCACGACGCTCGGCGTCGCCGGGGCGAAGGACGGCGACAAGGGCACTGCCCGGCTCATCCTCATCCCCCGCGCCAAGTGAGAGGAAGGGGCCCTGGTCGACGCCAGGGCCCCTTCCCTCGTCAGTAGACGCGGGAGCCGATGAAGTCGTCGTGACCGTAGCCGACCGGGTTGGCGGCGGTCCGGGGCTCGAACGACCACTGCTGCCGGGTGCTGCTGGAGCAGCCAGCCAACCGCAGCCGCGGACTGCCGAGCCACGGGCTGTCGAACGCCACGCAGAGGTTGCCGGCGCCGGCCGGCTTGATCTGGTTACCGGCGAAGACGAACTGCTGGGCGGGGGTGCCGTTGCAGTCGTAGATGTTGACCGCGGTGCCGGACGTCAGCGACCCGTTCGCGATGTCGAGGCAACGGTCGTGGGAGAGCTCCGAGTGCAGCGACCGCCGGCCCGGGTCGTACCAGAAGCCCTGGTTACGCCCACCGTGGCAGGTGTACGGCTGCTGGACGGTGCCGTTGCGGGAGTCGTACCCCTTGCCGTCGACACAGGTGCCGGTGGCCAGGTTGCGCAGCTGCTTGAACTCCAGCAACCCCGGGTAGAGCACGCCGCCGCCGGTGCTGGCCGGGTCGACGCAGCTGGCCCGCTCCTGCCCCGAGTTCCAGAACTGGGTGATGCACTGGGCGAACATGCCGTGGCCGCGGGCGTTGGGGTGGAACGACTGCCGGGCGGCGTTCTCGTCCCAGATCCCGATCTCGATGTAGAGGCCCCGGACCGAGGTGTTGTCCGTGCACACCTCGTGGCCGTGGAAGAGGCGGCTGGCATCCAGGTAACGGGTGCCGGTCTGGGTGGCCGCGGCGCGCAGCGCCGACTCGAACATCGGCACGGCCTTGTTCCGGGCGAACGCCGCGTCGGCCAGGTAGAGCAGGCAGCCGCCGGAGTACCAGCCGGGGAAGTTCGGGTTGTCCTCCACGTCCGGGCTGCCCGGGCTCGGATACGACATGAGCACCAGTTCGTAGTCCGAGCGCAGGTAGCCGGCCTTGGTCATGGTCTGCCGGATGTCGTTGAGCGCGTCGACGACGGCCTGGCGACTGCCGTCGGTGCGGATCGTCCACTGGTCGGTGTAGCGCGGGTAGCAGGGGCCCTGGAAGAAGACCCGGCTGATCGCGCAGTCGGTGGCGACCGGGCCGAACTGGATCGTGCCGTCGCCGTTCGCGCCGACGACCACCCAGATCAGCTTCACGTGGGTGTTGCGCGCCTTGATCCCCAGGTAGTCGCCCTGGTTCAGCTCGTTGTGCTGGGTCGGGCCGCCGGCGATCAGGTTCCACGGGGTGGCGCCGGAGCAGGCCAGGTTGTACTGCGCGTCCGAGGGGATGCCGGTGCGGAACAGCGCCTGGTCGTACGAGCGGTCGCACCAGTTGCCCGGCTGGTGGGTGCCGGGCACGTAGTTGCCGACCCCCTCACCGGAGATTTCGCTGTCACCCATGGTGATCAGCGCGGTGCGGCGCTGCTCGATCGGGCGGATCGCCGGGCTGCCGTAGAGGGCGGTCGCCTCGGCGGCCCGGATGGCCTCCAGGTTGGCGGGGAGTGGTTGGACGGTCGGCCGGTCGGCGGCGGTGGCGGGGG
>NZ_RCVI01000293.1:0-68165 GCF_003667455.1 Micromonospora sp. CV4
AGGTCGTGGGCGGCGGGGTGGTCGGCGGCGGGGTCGACCCGTTGTTCAGCGCGGCGAGGACCGCGTCGTACGCCGGCTTCTTGGCACCGCTGCTGGTGAACAGCAGCGGGGTCTGCGACGCCCGCCACGAGTCGCTGTCCCGGATGCCCCAGACGGTGATGCCGTTGCAGCGGGCCACGGCGAGACAGTCCTGCACCACATTGCGGTACGTGGTGGCCGAGGCCCCCTCGATGTCCAGCTCGGTGATCTGCACGTCGACGCCGAGCGCCGCGAAGCTGGACAGCGTGGTGCGGTAGTTGGCGGGGTACGGCGAGCCGCTGTTGAAGTGCGACTGCAAGCCGACGCAGTCGATGGGTACGCCACGCTGTTTGAAGTCGCGCACCATCGTGTACACGGCCTGGGTCTTGGCGTGCGACCAGTCGTCGGTGTTGTAGTCGTTGTAGCAGAGCTTCGCGCCCGGGTCGGCGGCGCGGGCGGCCCGGAAAGCCGCCTCGATCCAGTCGTTGCCGGTCCGCTGGAGGTTGGAGTCACGCCGGGCGCCGGAGCCGCCGTCGGCGAACGCCTCGTTCACCACGTCCCACGCCACGACCTGACCCCGGAAATGCGTCGCCACCTGCGTGACGTGGTTGAGCATCGCCTGGCGCAGAGCGGTGCCGCTCATGTTCTGCATCCAGCCCGGCTGCTGCGAGTGCCAGGCCAGGGTGTGACCACGCACCTGCATCCCGCGACTGCGCGCGTGGTTGACGATCTGGTCCGCGGCACCGTAACTGAACTGGCCCTGCTGCGGCTCGGTGGCGTCGATCTTCATCTCGTTCTCGGGCGTCACCGAGTTGAACTCGCGGTTCAGGATCGTGGTGTAGGCGCTGTCGCTCAGCTTGTTGGCGGCCACCGCGGTGCCGAAGTACCGGCCCTGTTCGGCGGCGGAGGCGCCGAGTGTGGTGCCGGCGGTGGCGGGACCGGCCAGGGCCATCGCCATGCCGGCGGCGAGGGCGCTCACCCCGGTCACCGCGAGGGCGGCTCTCGATACCGCCTTCCAGTGCGCGTTTCTCATCGTGCGACTCCAATCGATGGTGGTGTCGGCGGGTCAGGCCACCGAGCAGGCGATGCCGTTCAGGGCGAAGGAGGAGGGTGCACCGGTGCCGCCCTCGTGGGTGGCCTGGAAGCCGATGCTGACCGAGGCGTTCGGGGCGATGGCGGCGTTGTAGGAGACGTTGCGGGCGGTCACCGCGCCGCTCGTCGTGGCGTACTGCGCGTTCCAACCGCTGGTGATGCGTTGGCCGGCGGGCAGGGTGAACGTCAGCGTCCAGCCGTTCACCGCCGTGGCACCGGTGTTGGTGATGGTCACGCTCGCGGTGAGGCCGGTGTTCCAGGCGTTGACCGCGTACCCGACCCGGCAACCACCGTTCGTCGGCGGCGGGGTTGCGCCGTCCAGCCCGAAGAAGCGGATCACCTGTGCGGCGTCGACCGGCAGGTTGTGTGACACGCCCTGCATGCTGATCGCCTCGACCGGTGCCGTCGGGCCGCTGCTCCCGTAGCGGGTACGGGTGTAGCCGGACTGCGGCGTGTCGGTGTACGTCGGGGTCTGGCTCAGCCCGTGCACGTTGGTCCACTGCTTGACCTGCTCGCCGAAGTTCGGGTAGCGCAGCGTCTCGTCGTTCGTGCCGTGCCAGATCTGCATCCGTGGGCGGCGGCCGGTGTAGCCGGGGTGGGCCTCCCGGACCAGGTCCCCCCACTGCTGCGGCGTTCTGATGAGCTGACCGTTCGCGCACTCGCTGTTCCACTCCGAGCCGCCCCCGGTGGCGAAGCAGCCGAACGGCACCCCGGCGAAGGACGCCCCCGCCGCGAAGACGTCCGGGTAGTCGCCCAGCATGACGTTCGTCATCATGGCCCCGGACGAGGTTCCGGTGGCGAAGATCCGCGCGGGGTCGGCGGAGTACCGCTGCCGCACGTAGTCGACCATCGACATGAGCCCGACGGGGTCGCTGCCGCCGCCGCGGCGCAGCGCCTGCGGCGAGGACACGTCCCAGCACAGGCTGCTGCGGGTCACCGACGGGTAGATCACGATGAACCCGTACCGGTCGGCGAGGGACGCGTACTGCGTGCCGGAGTGGTAGGCGGGACCCGATCCGGTGCAGTAGTGCAGCGCGAGCAGGACCGCCGGCCGGGCGGCCACCCGGTCCGGGACGTACAGGTGCATCTGGAGGTTGGTGGGATTGTTGCCGAAGCCGGTCACCTGCGTCAGCGTCGCCGCCGACGCCGGCGCGGCGAACGTCAACGCGGCGGCGGCCAGCGTCACCATCGCCAGGACGGCGCCAGCCACTCTTGTCTTCAGTGTCATCGTTCGCGATTCCTCGGGGAGAATGGCGCATGGAAGGGGAGTAAGTCGAGGACTGCCCTTCGCCCGACCCTGACCGCGGCTCGCGTGACCATGCCAGCTTCAATCGAGGCACCTCGATTGTCAAGACTTCCGGAACCTTCCGCGCCCGCATCGGGCTGCGACCAGCGCATCGACGGATGTCGACCGCACCGTCCGCGTGGCGCGCCGGGCGAGTTATCGGGACGCTTCCGGAATCGGCCTGGTCAGTAGATGCGACGTCCGCGCACGTCCGGGACGCCGGACTTGCGGAAGAAGTACGTGTTGATCTGATCCCGCCACTCGGTGGCGCTGCGTACCTGCTCGTCGAGGCGCTGCTCCACCCGCGCGTACACGGCGGGATCGATCAACCCCTTCAGCGTCCGCCACCGTTCCCGCATCGCCACCACCTCCTCGACGCCCGCGAAATGGGTGTCGTAGATGTGCTGGATGACCGTGGAACCGTTGTGCAGGACGTGCCCGTACGGGACGTGGTGGAAGAAGAGCAGCAGCGCGTCCGGACACCGCTCGGCCGACTCGTACACCTGGGCCCAGTACGGCGGGTACTGACCGGCGAAGCCGGTGCCCGACGCGCGGCTGCGGTCCACACCGACGCCGTCGCGATCCGCGAAGTGGTACGTGCCCCACCGGCTGTACTCGTATCCGTCCACGTCCGGGCCGTAGTGGTCACCGGGATGAACCATGAAGCCGACACCCAGCGGGGCGGTGTACCGCTCGTAGGTACGCCAGGAATCGTCCATGATGTCGTGCAGCGTCCGCCCGACCAGCTCCGGGTCGGCCATCGCCGACGACGGAAAGGTCAGCGCGATCCACTCGTCGAGGACCGCACGGGGATCCAGCCGGGGATCCCAGGCGAGCCGGCCGACGGTGTACAGGTTCGCCTGCGCCAGCGGGTGCCCGGTCCAGAAGAGGTCGTCGCCCACGTTGGCGACGGCGACCAGGCCACCGCCCGTCCCCGCGTCCCCCGCGACGACGTCGGCGACCGTTCGCCCGCCGGGACCCCACGGCGCGAACCGCAACACCTCGCTCCACCACGGCCCGAGGTGGCAGACGTGTCGCTGCTGGCCGGTGTACTCCTGGGTGACCTGCACCTCGACCGCCAGCCGGGTGGCCGGCATCGCGGCGAGCACCGGGGAGACCGGTTCGCGTACCTGGAAGTCCACCGGACCGAACTTCACCTGCAGGACCACGTTGTCGCGGAACCGCCCGTCGAGCGGGACGAAATGGTCGTACGCGGCCCGCGCCCGGTCCGTGGACCGGTCCCGCCAGTCCTGGTGATGGTTGTAGACGAATGCCCGCCAGTGCACCACTCCCCCGTGCGGCGCGAGGGCGTCGGCGAGCAGGTTCGCACCGTCGGCGTGGTCACGCCCGTAGGTGAACGGGCCCGGTTGTCCCTCCGAGTCGGCCTTCACCACGTAGCCGCCGAAGTCCGGGATGCGCTCGTACACCTGCCGGGTCGTCACGGCCCACCAGGCCCGCACCGCCTCGTCCACGGGGTCGGCGGTCGGCAGGCCGCCGAGGACCACCGGTGCGGCGAAGCTGACCGACAGGTGCACCCGGATGCCGTACGGGCGCAGCACGTCCGCGATCTCCGCCACGTCGCCGAGTCGGGTGGTGAGCAGCCGGGCCTCCGTGGGGCCGACGTTGACGTTGTTCACCGAGATCGCGTTGATCCCGCAGGCGGCCAGCAGCCGCGCGTACTCCCGGACCCGGGCCAGGTCACCGCGCGGCCGGCCGTCCCGCCAGAAGATCGAGCCGCCGGCGTACCCTCGCTCCACCTGGCCCATCACCGGGTGCACGGCCACGTGGTCCCAGTGGTTCAGCATCCGCCGGCGCAGCGCGGGCCGGTGTCGTTCGGCCGGGCGGGTGGTGTCGAACGCCGCCGCGCCGAGCCGGACCAGGTGGAACAGCCCGTACAGCAGGCCGGCGGGCGCGTCGGCCAGGACGGCGGTCACGTCGCCCGCCTGGGCCAGCACGAACCCCTCGCTCCCGAGCAGCGCGCCGGTGCCCGCGTTCGCGAGCGCGGCCTCCCCCGCTGCCCGCGCTGCCTCCACTGCCGTGCTCGGCAGCTCGGCGGCGCCGCGGAGCGCGAGCACCAGATCGGCGTCCACGTCCCAGGACGGGGAATGCCACACCCGCCCGCCGTACCGCGCGCAGGCGCGGGCGACCTCGTCGAGGACGGTGTCGACGAGCATCCCGTCGCCGTGCACCAGCACGCGGCGCGACCCGAGCGCCCGGAACGCCTCCGGCGGCAGCCAGGCGGCGTGCACCCGCGCCTGCTCGGCGCTCACTGATCCTCCCGCAGCACCACGACCCCGTACGCCGGCAGCCGCAGCGGCCACCCGGTCTCCGCCCGGTCACCGGTGAGCAGGTCGACGCCGCCGGTCCGGGCGGTGACCTCGACCGGCTCGGCGCGGTGGTTGAGCAGGAACAGCAGCCGCGTCCCGTCCGGCGCGACCCGGACGGCGGACTCCAGGTTCGGCACGTCCGGGTAGGGCCCGAGCAGGTCGTGCCGGGCCAGCACCTGCCGGACCACCCAGGCGACCCCGGTCTGGTCCAGCCCGGCGGCGACGTACCAGCCGTGCCCGTCGCCGTGGGCGTTGCGGGTGACCGCCGGGGTGCCGGCGTAGAAGTCGGCCTGGTACGTGCCGAGCACCTCCGCGCCCTGCGGGATCACCAGCTCGAAGAGCAGCCGCGCCTCGACGTCGAACTGATCGGCGCCGACGCCGAGGCGGACCGGGTTGACCACCTCCGGGCCGCGGGCGTCCCACTCGTCGATCCGGATTCCCATCAGCTGCCCGAGCGGGCCCGGCACGTCCGTCAGGAAGGCCTGGTCGTTCTCGTCCACCCGACCCGACAGGTACGTGGTCAGCACCGAACCACCGCGCGCGGCCACCGCCTCCAGGCGCTCCGGCAGGTCCCCCTTGAGCATGTGCAGGGCCGGCGCGACGACCACGTCGTAGCCGGACAGGTCGGCGGTCACCGCGACCACGTCCAGGTCGACCCCGGCCTCCCAGAGCGCCCGGTGGTACGCCAGCACCACCTGCTGGTACCGGACCAACCGGGACGGGCCGTCGGAGATCTCCAACGCCCACCAGCTGTCCCAGTCGAACAGCAGCGCCACCCGCGCCGGCGTCCGCGCGCCCAGCGACGCCCGGCCGAGCCGGACCAGCTCCGCCCCCAGCTCGGCGACCTCCCGGAAGACCCGGGTGTCGGCGCGGCCGGCGTGGCCGATGACCGCGCCGTGGTACTTCTCGCTGGCCCCCCGGGAGGCACGTAGCTGGAAGAAGAGCACCGCGTCCGCGCCGTGCGCCACCGCCTGCCAGCTCCACAGCCGCATCAGGCCGGGCCGTTTCAGCGGGTTGACGTCCCGGCAGGCGGTGACGCTCGGGGTCTGTTCCATCAGCCAGAACGGCTGGCCGTCCTTGAGGCCGCGCATCAGGTCGTGGGTCAACGCCATCCGGGCCGCCGACCCGTCGTCCGGCGGGTAGTTGTCCCAGGAGACGAAGTCCAGGTGCGGGGCCCAGCGGTGGTAGTCGATCGGCCGGTACATGCCCATGAAGTTCGTGGTCACCGGCAGGTCCGGGCTGGACTCCCGGATGGCGGCCTTCTCGTCCCGGAAGTTGGTCAGCATGGCGTCGGAGGAGAACCGCAGGTAGTCCAGCGTGATGCCCTGGAAGGCCGTGTGGTCCGGCCCGCGCCAGTGCTCGGTCAGCGCCGACGGTGGCTCGATCTGCTCCCAGTCGCTGAACGTGTGCGACCAGAAGGTGGTGTACCAGGCCGCGTTCAGCGCGTCGAGGGTGCCGTAGCGGTGGCGCAGCCAGTCGCGGAACCCGGCCGCGCAGAGTTCGCAGTAGCAGGCGCCGCCGTACTCGTTACCGACGTGCCACGCGACGACCGCCAGGTTGTCGGCGTAGCGGCTCGCGACCCGGCGGGCGAGTTCGGCGGAGAGCCGGCGGAACACCGGAGAGCTGGGACACGAGTTGTGTCGTTGCCCGAACCGGTGCCGGCGGCCCTCGAAGTCGGTGCGGGTCACCTCCGGGTACGCCTTCGCCAGCCACGGCGGGTGGGCGGCCGTGCCGGTCGCCAGGCAGATGCCGCGCCCCTCGGCGCCGGCCCGCTCCACGATCCGGTCCAGCAGGGAGAAGTCGTACACGTCCTCGGCCGGCTGGGTGAGCGCCCAGTCGAAGACGCCCACCGTGACCAGGTCGATGCGCGCGGCGTCGAAGAGCCGGTAGTCCTGCTTCCACACGTCCTCGGGCCACTGTTCCGGGTTGTAGTCGCCGCCGAACGGCACCTTGGCGGTGACGGGCAAACTCATGCGGTGAACTCCTTCCGGATCAGGTGGATCATCGGGTCGCCGGTGCGCAGGAACGCCAGGACCACGACCGAGCCGAACAGCGCCAGCACCGCCTCGGAGAAGACCGCGGTGATCCCGGCCGCCGCTGCCAGCAGCAGGGCGTTGCCGACGGTGACACCGGGCGTACGCACCAGGAAGTGCACGGCCAGCCGGAGCACGTCCCGGATGCGGAAGTCGAACAGCGAGGTGATCACCAACGCGTTGGCGGCGCAGAGGATCACCCCCACGCCGACCAGGACCAGCGGCGCCGCCCACCAACCCGGGACGGCCGCCGCGTCGAGGTGGGCGAGGTTCACGGCGAGCACGGTCAGCCACGCCAGCATCGGCACCCAGACCCGCAGCACACCGGACAGGTTGGCCCGGTAGCCACGCCAGAAGACGGCCGCGGGCCGCAGATCCGTCACGTCGGCACGCTGGTGGCGCAGGGCGTAGAGGGCCGCGGAGACCGCCGGACCGACCGGCACCAGCAGGACCGCGGCCAGCGGCAGATTGCTCGGGTCCCGGTTCAGCAGGAGCAGCGGGAGCAGGCCGGGCAGGGTGGTGAGCAGGAACAGCAGCTCGACCACGAGCAGGGTGTAGACGCGGGCGGCGGCGCGCGACAGAGGACCGTCGCCGAACTGTCGCCAGGTGTGCGCGCTCACGGCTGCTCCTTCGGATCGTCCCCGGCCGGCAGGCCGAGCAGTCGGTCGTCGTCCCACCACCGCGGGGTCTCGTCCACCACCGGGCTCAGCTCCAGGAGGGTGACCTCGTGCCGGGCGAGGGTGAGGTCCACGTCGACCCGCCCGGCGGCGACCGGCAGGGCCCGGTGGGTACGGGCCGGCTCGGCGGCCTCCCGCAGGGCGTCGAGTTCCCGGGCGCGGGGCGAGCGGGGCCGCCCCATCTCGGCCCAGGCCGCCCACGCGTTGCCCGCCTCCTCGTTCACCGCCGAGCGGAGCAGGAACGCCGACGTCGTACCGGGTGGGCCGAGCGGGATCGACAGGGCCAACGGATGCCGGTCGGGCACCGGCGACCGACCGGTGACGTCCACCGGGGCCCAGGCCAGCACCGCGATCCGCCCGTCGGGGTGCCGGGTGACCAGGTGGTCGTCGCCGCGCGCCAGCACCTCGTCGCCGAGGCGCGCCATGAAGGCGTACAGGTGGTAGGTCGGTTTCTTGATCTGGCGGTGGGTGAGCAGACCGAACCCGCCGTGGAACAGCGCGGTCGGCACGCCCACCTCCTCGAACATGTCGCTGAAGGTCCAGTACGAGAAGGAGTCGACCAGGTCGCCGCCGGCGGCCAGCACGGGCGCGAGGTACGCCGCGTGGAACGCCGTGTCGTGGATCGGGTTGTCCGGTCGGTAGGAGGAGTTGAACTCGGTGATGTGCACCGGCAACTCCGCCAACGCGGTGCCGGCCAGGTGCCGGCGCGGTGCGGCGAACTGGGTCAGCAGGTCCGCCGCCGGGGCGAGGGTCTGGTGGGTGCCGAACGGCACGTGCTGGGCGGGCCCCGAGGTGTACGCGTGCCGGCTGACGAAGTCGACCGGCACCTGGCGATCGGCGACGAACTCGGCGAAGGGCAGCAGCCACTCGTCCGCCCCGGGCGAGATCGCCGGCCCACCGACCTGGAGGGCCGCGTCGACCTCCTTGACCGCGTGCGCGCTCACCTCGTACAGGCGGTGGTACGCGTCGCGGTCGGCACCCTGCCAGAAGGCCGTCAGGTTGGGCTCGTTCCACACCTCGATCGGCCAGCCGCGTACCTCGTCGACGCCGTACCGGTCGACCAGGTGGGCGACCGTGGCGCGGACCAGGTCCGCCCACTGGGTCAGGGACCGGGGCGGAGTGACGTTGCCCCGCCACCAGAACACCGTCTGATCGCCGGAGGCCAGGCCCGAGGGCATGAACCCCAGCTCGACGAACGGCCGGACACCGAGGTCGAGGTAGGCGTCGACGACCTGGTCGACGTAGGTGAACGAGTGGTGCACCCGGCGCTCACCCCGGTGGTCGTACGGGCGGTGCACGCCGACGCCGTCGCTGAGCAGCCCGTGCCCGCGGATGTGGCGGAAACCGATGTCGCGTTGGATGAGGGCCAGCGAGTCCTGGTAGTCGCGCCGCAGGGCCAACTCGAAGCGGCCGGTGCCGACGCAGCGCCGCCAGGCGTCGGTGAGGCGGCCGGTGGGCTGGTCGGGAACGGTGATGCGCATTGCTGTCCTCTGGTCGTCCTACCCGGGGCCGGGCGGGTCGGGTTCGCCGCGCCGGCCAGGGCCGGAAGGGGCCCGGTCGGGCCGCGGTTGCGCTGCCCGACCGGACCTTCCGCTGATCAGCCGTTGTTCTTCTGGAACCGTTCGTACGCCTTGTTGACCAGGTCGATGTACTGCTCGGAGTTCTTGGCCTTCAGCTCGCCCACGTACGCGTCCCACTCGGTGAGGGGCCGCTGGCCGAGGGCGAACTTCAGCGTGTTCTGGGCGACGAAGTCCTTCAACGGGGTCTCCCAGAGCGACACCTGCTCGCGCTCCTCGTCGGTCAACGGGGCGGGCGGGGACACCGCCCTCGGGGTGCGGGCGTCCATCACCTTCTGGAACTCCAGCTCCTCGGGGGAGAAGAACCCTCGGACCAGGTCGGGGTTGCCGCCGTAGGCGAAGACGCCGTTCTGGAAACCGAAGTCCTTCTGCAGGTGCTTGGGCGCCTTCGGGTTGAGGCCGAGGAAGTCGACGCCGGGGTTGAGCGTGCGCTTGCCGGACGCGTCCTTGGTGAAGGTGGTGCCCTCGACGCCCCAGCGGGCGAACTCCAGGCCGGCGTCGGAATACCAGAGCCAGTCGATGAACTGCATCATGGCCACGAAGTTCTTGCTCTCCCGCGCCTTCGAGGAGATCATGATGCCGTTCTCCAGCCGGGGGAACGGATTGATCTCACCGGCCGGTCCTACCGGCAGCGGGATCTTGGTCATCTTCGCGTTCGGCAGGGTCTTGGCCAGGTCGGGCCGGTGGTTGTTGACCAGGGTCTGCGCGTTGCCGGTGACCACGAAGGACTTGCCGTTGGCGAGCTTCTGGCGTGCCTGGTCGTCGGTCTGGGTGAAGCTCTCCGGGTCGAGCAGGCCCTCGGCGACGAGCTTGTGCAGGTACGTGAGCATCTGCTTGTACTGCTCGGACGCCCCGGTGTAGGTGAACTTCTTCGCCGCCGGGTCCCAGGTGGCGTGCTGGTAGTCCCACCCCGCCTGGGTGCCGTACGACGCGCCGAGGATGTTCAGCAGGGCGCCGGTCGGCGTGGGCTTACTGAAGAGGTCGGAGTACGGGTAGACGTTCGGGTACTTCGCCTTCATCGCCTTGAGCACGGTGTACAGCTCGTCCCAGGTCTTCGGGACCGACAGGTTCAGCTCCTGGAGAATGTCGGAGCGCACCAGCACCGTGTAGTCCTGGGTGGGCTTCTCGTGGAGCCCGGGCAGCAGGTAGAACTTGCCGTCGGACTGCCGCAGGTTGTCGATCTCCGGCTTGAGGTTCCACTTCGTGAGCTTGTCCTTGAAGTTGGGCATCAGATCGAGGTAGTCGCTCACCGGAAGGATCGCCCCGGAGGAGACGAACGCGTTCTCCTGCGGGTGGTACGTCTTCGGAATGATCAGCGGGGCGTCCCCGGCGCCGATCAGCAGGCTGCGCTTCTGCTCGTAGTCACTCAGCGGAACGGCGACCGGTTCGATCTTGACGTTGGTTCGCTTGGTGAGCTCGGACCAGAACAGCCAGTCGTCCTTGAGGGGGTAGAACGTGTGGTTGTTGTAGAGGGTGGAGAAGGAGAGCGCCTCGGTGGCCTTGAACTGGTCGCCGACGCCGTAGTCGGCCATCGCGCCGGCCCGGTTCTCCGACAGGTCCGTGGAGTCGGAGGGGTCCTCGGAACAGGCGGTGCCCAGGCTGAGCGCGAGCAGACCCGCGCTGGCCAGTGCCACGCGGCGCCACGTCTTGCGGAACATGGCTCGTCCTTTCGGTGGTGGGTTGGGGGTGGAGGGTGCGGGTTGGCCGGCGTCATCCCTTGACCGCGCCGAGCATCACGCCCGAGACGAAGTACCGCTGAACGAAGGGGTAGACGGCCAGGATGGGCAGGGTGGTGAGCACGATCGTCACGGCCTGGAAGGTGGCCGCCGCCTGGACCTTGTCGGCGTCGGCGGCTGCCGACTCGGCGCTGGTGGCGCCGGCGATGAGGTTGCGCAGGTACACGGTGACCGGGAGCAGGTCCTGCCGGTCGAAGTAGAGGAACGCGGTGAACCACGAGTTCCAGAAGGAGACCGCGTAGAAGAGCACCATCGTGGCGATGATCGCCTTCGACAACGGCAGCACGATCCGCAGCAGGATGCCGTAGGTGTTCAGCCCGTCGACCGCCGCCGCCTCCTCCAACTCGGTCGGCAGGCTCTCGAAGAACGCCTTCATGACCAGCAGGTTGAACACGCTGATGGCGTTGGGGATCACCACGGCCCAGATGGTGTTCTTCATGCCCAGACTGGTGACCAGCACATAGTTGGGGATCAGACCGCCGGAGAAGAACATGGTGAACAGCGCGACCCCGACCAGGAGGCCCCGCCCCTTGAGCTGCGGCTTCGACAGCACGTACGCGTAACACGTGGTCAGCACGATCGAGATGAGCGTGGCCACCACCGTGTACACCACGGTGTTGCGGTAGTTCGTCCAGAACATCGCGTCGGACATCACCAGCTTGTAGCCGGTCACGTCGAAGCCACGCGGGACGAGGGTCACCTTCCCGGCGATGATGTACGCCTCGTCGCTGAGCGAGCGGGCCACGATGTTGAGGAACGGGTACAGCGTCACGATCACGACGCCGATCAGGACGATCGTGTTGACGATCCGGAAGATCCGGTAGCCGCGGCTGTCCACCGGCCCGCGCGTCCTGGGCGCGTCTCGTCTGGTGCCGAGGGTCACCACAGGCTCGTCCCCACCGTGCGACGGGAGATGAGGTTCGCCGACAGGACCAGGACCAGCCCGATCACCGCCTCGAAGAGACCGATGGCGGCGGCGTAGCTGAAGTTGCTGGACTGGAAGCCCATCCGGAACAGGTAGGTGGAGATCACGTCCGCGGTCGGGTAGGTCAGCGGGTTGTAGAGCAGCAGGATCTTCTCGAACCCGACCGCCATGAAGCTGCCGATGTTGAGGATCAGCAGGGTCACCATCGTCGGTCGGATGCCGGGCAACGTCACGTGCCAGGTCTGCCGCAGCCGGCTGGCGCCGTCGATCCGGGCGGCCTGGTACAGATCCTCGTCGATGGTGGTGAGGGCCGCGAGGTAGAGGATCGTGCCCCAGCCGACGGTCTGCCAGACCTCGGACGAGACGTAGATGGTGCGGAACCACTCCGGATGTTGCAGGAACGCCACCGGGTCGCCGCCGAACAGCCGAACGAGTTGGTTGGCCGTGCCGTCGACCGAGGTGAACTGCATGACCATCGCCGCCACGATCACGATCGACAGGAAGTGCGGCAGGTAGGACACGGACTGGACGAACCGCTTGAACCGGCGGGCACGCACCTCGTTGAGCAGCAGCGCCAGCACGATCGGCAGCGGGAAGCAGAACAGCAGGGTCAACGCCCCGATCACCAGGGTGTTCGTGAACGCTTCCCAGAACGTCGGGTCGGTGAAGAACATCCGGAAGTACCGCAACCCCACCCAGTACTCACCGAAGATGCTGCCGCCCGGCTTGAAGCGCCGGAACGCGATGATGTTCCCGATCATCGGCAGATACCGGAAGACCAGGAAGAACAGCAGCGGCAGCACGGCCAGCGAGTAGAGCTGCCAGTCCCGGCGCCACGCCTGCCGCCAGCTCCGTCGACGGCGCGGCGCGAGCGGGGCGCGGACGGTGGTCTCCGCCGGTGCGACGTCGCGGGACGACGCGCCGCTGTCGACCGACACCGGACCTCTCATGCCAGACCCCTTCAGCTCGGGCCACATCCGCGTCCGCGCGGGGACCGGTTGCATGGCGAGCGGTACGCGACCCGAAACTTTCCGGAAACCTGCGCAACCTTTTCGGCAACCTAAGTGCGTCATCGATGTGTGTCAAGGGCTCCAACTCGACCCACGTCAATCCCTTTCTGCGCTCAGCCCCGGATGGCGGGAACACCCGATCGTGTTAAGGTCTCCGAAACTTTCGGATGCTGCCGAGGCTGCGATGACAGAGCACCGCCCGCTCGACCCACCCGCCTCCACCACCATCGCGACGATCGCCAACGACGTCGGCGTCTCGGTCGCCACGGTCTCCAAGGTCCTCAATGGCCGTACAGACGTCGCGCCCGGCACCCGGGCCCGGGTCGAGGCCAGCCTCGACCGCCACCGGTACCAGCGCCGGGGCAGGAAGCCGTCGTCCGGCGACGGTCGCATCGATCTCGTGTTCCACGAGTTCGACGCCGGATGGGCCATGGAGATCCTGCGCGGCGTCGAGGCGGTCGCCAGCGAAGCGGGCGTCCGGCTCGCCGTCTCCCAGCTCGGTGGCGCGCACCGCCCGCCGGCACGGTGGCTGGACGCGCTGCTCGCCGACCGACCGCTGGGCCTGCTGTTCGTCCTCTGCCACCTGGCCGAGACCCAGCAACAGCAGCTGCGGCGTCAGGGGATCCCCTTCGTCGTCGTCGACACCGACAGCGCGACCTCGGCCTCGGTGCCCACCGTCGGATCGAACAACTGGAACGGCGGCCTGCTCGCCACCCGGCACCTGCTGGAGCTGGGGCACCGACGGATCGCGCTCATCTCCGGGCCACCCGACGTGCTCTGCAGCCGGGCCCGGGCCGCCGGCTTCCAGTCCGCCCACGACGAGGCCGGCGTCGCGGTCGACCGCGAGCTGGTCCGCTACGGCAGCTTCTCCGCGACCGCCGGCCACGACCACGGCCTGCAGTTGCTGCGCCGGCCGGATCGCCCGACCGCCGTCTTCGCCGGCTCGGACATCCAGGCCATGGGGGTGCTGCGGGCCGCCCGGCAGTGCGGCCTGCGGGTCCCCGAGGACCTGTCGGTGATCGGGTACGACAACCTGCCGCTCGCCGCCTGGACGGACCCCGCCCTGACCACGATCAACCAGCCGTTGCACGACATGGCCGGCATCGCCACCCAGATGCTGCTCGGGCTGGCGCGGGGCGTCGAGCCGGCGACGAGCCGGATCGACCTGGTGACCGAACTGGTCGTACGCGAGAGCACCGCACCCCCCGCCCACCTGCCCTGACGCCCTGCGAGGACCCGTGCCCCACCTCGACCCGTCCCTCGACCAGCTGAAGCGGTACGCGCCCACCGTCGTCGAACCCGACGACTTCGACCGGTTCTGGCGCGACACCCTCGCCGCCGCGGCCGACCGGCCGGTGCTCGTCGAGGTCCGTCCGGAACCCACCGACCTGCGGTTGGTCGAGTCCTGGGACGTGACGTTCGCCGGCTTCGACGGCGACCCGGTGCGGGCCTGGTACACCCGCCCGGCGGGGGTGCCGACGCCGCTGCCGACCGTGGTCGAGTACGCCGGCTACGGGCGCGGCCGCGGCCTGCCGCACGAACGGCTGACCTGGCCGGTCGCCGGATACGCGCACCTGCTGATGGACAACCGGGGCCAGGCGGGGCAGTACGCCGCCGGTGACACCCCGGATCGGCACGGGGCTCCCGGCGGTCCGTGGCCGGCGACGTGGGGAATCCTGGACCCGCGCGACTACCACTACCGCCGCCTGATCACCGACGCGGTCCGGGCCGTCGACGCGGCCCGGGCCCTTGCGGGCGTCGACGCGAGTCGGATCGCCGTGGTCGGCAACAGCCAGGGTGGCGGCCTCGCCCTCGCGGTGGCCGGTCTCGCCGGCGATCTCGCGGCGCTGGTGACCACGGCGCCGTTCCTCTGCGACGTCCAGCGGGCCATCGGACTGACCGACGCCGCGCCGTACGGGGAGATCGCCCGGTACCTGGCGGTGCACCGCGAGGCCGAGGAGGCGGCCCGACGCACCCTGTCCTATGTCGACGGGGTGTCCTTCGCGCGGCGGGCGACGGCTCCGGCGCACTTCGGGATCGGACTGCGGGACACCGTCTGCCCGCCGAGCACCGGCTTCGCCGCCTACAACCAGTACGGCTGCGCGACCGGCCGACCGCTCCCGCCCGAGCGCGAGATGCACGTCTACCCGTTCAACGGCCACGAGGGCGGGGAGGCCGTCCACGTCCGCCGTCAGCTGCGCTGGCTCGGCACGGTGCTCGGCCGGGACGGACACGCTGATCGTCTGACCGTCAGCCCGGACGCGGCACTCAGCCCGGACGCGGCACGCCGGGCCGGCGAGAGGCCGGACGAGGGCTAGAAGGCGTTGACTCCGGTGAGCGCCCGCCCGATGAGGAGCTCCTGGATCTGGCTGGTGCCCTCGTAGAGGGTGGCGACCCGGGCATCACGGAGGTACTTGCCGACCGGGTACTCGTCGATGTAGCCGTACCCCCCGAACACCTGGACCGCGTTGTTGGCCGCCCGGACGGCGGCCTCGCTCGCGAACAGCTTGGCCATCGACGCCTCGGTCGCGAACGGCTGGCCGCGGTCGATCAGGTCGGCCACCTGCCACACCAGGAGCCGGGCCGCGGCGGTGTCCACCGCGATGCTGGCGAGCAGCTGCTGGACGAGCTGGTGGCCGGCGATCGGCTTGCCGAACTGGGTCCGCTGCCCGGCGTAGCCGACCGCCGCGTCCAGGCAGCCCTGGGCGATGCCGACGCAACCGGCGGCGACCGACATCCGGCCCTTGGCGAGGGTGGCCAACGCCAGACGGAAGCCGCTGCCCTCGGCGCCGAGGCGGGCCGCGTCGGGCACCCGTACCTCGTCGAAGCGCAACTCACCGGTGGCCTGGCCGCGCAGGCCGAGCTTGCCGTGGATCTCCCGCCGGGTCAGCCCCGAGCTCCCGGTGGGCACCAGGAAAGCGGTGATGCCCCGGTGCCCCGGGCCACCGGTGCGGGCGAAGACCAACGCGACGTCGGCGGTGGTGCCGTTGGTGATGAACGTCTTCGTGCCGGTGAGCAGCCAGTCGGTGCCGTCGCGCACCGCGCGCGTGCGCAGGGCGGCCGCGTCCGAGCCGCTGTCCGGCTCGGTCAGCGCGAAGCAGCCGAGCGCGGCCCCGGAGCAGAGCCGGGGCAGCCACTCGGCCCGCTGCGCGGCCGACCCGTGTGCGGCGATCGACTTGGCGACCAGGCCGAGCGTGACGGACACGATGCCGCGCACGGCCGAGTCTCCCCGGCCGAGTTCCTCCAGGACCAGGCAGTACGCGAGGTGGTCGCCCCCGGAGCCGCCGTCGGACTCGGCGATGGTGAGCCCCAGGAAGCCCAGGTCGCCGAGCATGCCGACGACGGCCGGATCGACCGACTCGCGGCGGTCCCAGGCGGCCGCGTGCGGCACCAGTTCCCGGTCGACGAACTCGGCGGCGAGCTGGCGGACCGCCGCCTGCTCGGCGGAGAGGGTGAGCTCCATGACCCTTAAACTAGCGGTGATAGTTTACGTCGTCCAGGGCGGACGGTGCCCGGCCGGCGAACGCGCGGACCAGCTCGGTACGGGACCGGATGCCGAGCCGGTGGAACACGTTGCGCAGGTGATGGTCCACCGTGCGGGTGGACAGGAACATCCGGGCGGCGATCTCCCGGTTGGTGGCGCCCTCCGCGACCAGCTCGGCGATCCGTAGCTGCTGACCGGTCAACAGCCGTGCCGCCGGCAGGTCTGGCGGACCCACCGACTCGCCGGCCGCCCGCAGCTCCGCGGTGGCCTGCTCGGCCCAGCAGCTCGCCCCGAGCAGGGTGAACGTCTCGCGGGCCCGGTGCAGGTGTGCGCGGGCGTCACGCGGACGCCTGCTGCGGCGCAGCTCCTGACCGAACAGCAACTCGGTGCGTGCCCGCTCGAACGTGCCGGCCTCCATCGGGTGCAGCCGCAGCGCCGTCCGGAACTCCCGCTCGGCCTCGGCGCTGCCCCGGGGCGCGAGCAGCGCGTGACACCGGGCGGAGAGCGCCCGGCGCAACGGGCTCGCCGTGCTGCTGGCCCATCGGTCGAAGACGGCGAGCGCGGCCGTCGCCGCCGGTCGGTGCGCCAGGTGGGCGGCCGCCTCCACCAGGTACGGCGTGGCCATCACCTGCACGAGAACCTGACCCCGGCCGGTACCGAGACGGGCCAGGGACGCCAGTCGGGCCGCCGCCTCGGCGTGCCGTCCGTCGACCAGGTCGAGCACCGCCAGCGCCCACCCGGCGAACGCGTGTGGCCGGCTGCCCGGCGTCGGCGCCTCGCCGATCTCCCGGATCCGCCGCAGACTGGTGTCCCGGTCGGCCCGGACGGCGGCCAGCACGGCGAGCATGCCCAGGTGGACGTTGGCGCAGTTGACCTGGCCGGTGGCGCGGGCGACGCGCAGGCCCTCGCGGGACGTCTCCGCCGCCGCGTCGTGCCGGCCCAACCAGTACTCCGCGACGGCCCGCAGCTCCAGCGCCCGGGACAGCATGGACAGTTCGCCCCGGTCGCGGGCCAGCCCGACGGCGCGCTCGGCGAGCCGGTGCGCCGCGCCGTCCACGGCGACCACCAGGCCGGCCGCCGCCGCGCAGGTGAGCGCGGTCGGGGTCAGCGCCGGCCCGGTCAACCGGCCGCCCAGCACGACGGCACGTCGCAGTGCGGGGCCGGCCCGTTCATGGTCGCCCCGCAGGGTGGCCGCCACCCCGGCGACCAGGGAACTCGTCAACTCGGTCGCCGGCGGGTCGTTCGGGCGCCGCAACGCCCGTGCCCGGCGCCCGACCTCGGCGTACCGGTACTGGTCGCCGGCGAAGCAGACCGCCTCGCCGGCCCGCGCCAGCGCGGCCAACGCGAGAGCGCGGTCGGTGCCGGCCACCGCCCCGGCGGCGGACAGCAGGGTGGCCGACGCGACCGGGGCGGCGTCACACCGCAGCTCCAACTCGCCGCGCAGCAGATCGGCGTGACCGGCGAAGGTTCCGTCCGCGGGGATGGCGCGGAGGCGGTCGAGCAGCAGCCGGGCCTGACCGGGTTGGCCCGCGGTCCAGGCGTACCGGGCGGCGGCCAGCAGGCGGGCGGCCGCTCGGGCCGGCTGGTCGCTGAGTTCGGCGGCCCGGCACAGCGCCGCGGAGGCGGCGGTCCAGCCGCCCTCCCCACCGGCGGCCGCCTGTTCCAGCTCGGTGGCGAGAGCCGGGTCGGCACCCGTCGTCGCGGCGGCGAGGTGCATCGCCCGGCGCAGCCGCTGCCCGTCCGGGTCGAGCACGCTCGCGAGCAGCCGGTGCGCCGCGCGGCGCTCCGCCAGCGGCGCGCTGGCCGCGACCATCGCACGGGCCAGCGGCTGGGGGAACGTGACGCCCCGTGGCTCGACGCGGACCAGGCCAGCGACCTCCGCCGGGGCGAGCGCCTCGACCGTGGCGCCGGCGACCGACGCCGCCCGGATCAGGGTGGCCGGCTGCCCGTCCTCGTCGAGCGCGGCGAGCAGCAGCATCCGTCGGGTGTCCCGCGGCAACCGGTCCAGCCGGGCCCGGTAGGCGCGGCCCAGCGCGCCGTCGGCCGGTGGCGCGCACGGCAGCGGCTCCTCCCCCCGCCCCTGCCCGGGGGTGAGCACCTCGGCGAGGTCCACCAGGGCCTGCGGGTTGCCGCCGCCGACCGCGGCGAGCGCTGCCACCACCGGCGCGGCGGGTCGCTCGGCCAACCGGTCGGTGAGGACGGCGGCACTCTCCCGTTCGTCCAGGGGTCCGAGCCGGTGCGCCGGTATCCCGTCGACCGTGGCGGTGGCGTCGGCGGTGAGCAGGACGGCGACCGGCAGGTGCCGGAGCCGGCGGGCCACGAAGGCCAGCACCCGGGCGGTCTGCCGGTCCCCCCGGTCGACGTCGTCCATGGTGGCGAGCAGCGGGCGGTCCCGTGCGGCGGCGGCGAGCAGCCCGAGCACGGCCATCGACAGTGCCAGCTGGCGGTCGGCCGGGCAGCCCTCTCCGTCCAGCGCGCGCCGCAGCAGACGCCACTGCTGTTCGGGCAGGGCGGTGACCCGATCGAGCAGCGGATCGAGCAGGCGTTGCAGGCCGGCATACGGTAGCGCGGCCTCCTCGGCCAGGCCGGTCGCGGCCAGTACGGCGAAGCGCTCGGCGTACCGGTGGGCGTAGTCGACCAGCGCGGTCCGGCCCGACCCCGGCTCGCCGTGCAGCAGCAGGGCGCCACCGCCGTCGGTCATCCCGTCGAGCAGGTTCCGGACAGCCCGGCACTCGTCGTTGCGGCCGCGCAGCACGGTTATTTGCACTCGTGATGCAGTAACCATGCATTCAGTGTCACCTATTGGTAACCGGATGGAAAGAGGTGGGCGACACCGTGCCGAGGGCCGGCGTCAGCCGGCCGTCACCTCGGCCAGCAGGGCGCCCACCGTACGCGCCATGACCCCGCGGGCCTGGTCCACACCCAGCTCCAGGCCGTCGCGCAACATCGACCAGGCCGGCCACATGCTGGCCGCCACCAGGGCGTTGAGCACCTGCTCCCGCCCCTGGCCGGCCTGCGCCAGCTCGGCGGCGAAGAGCTGCTCGACCTCGTCCCGGACCCGGTCGATGTGCTTGAGGCGGTTGCGGTGCAACTGGTCGGAGACCGGCTCGCGCATCTGCGCGGCCCGCGCCGACGGCGCGATGAGCTGGAGCAGCCGGGCCCGTTGCCGGCAGTACGCGTCGATCCGCTTCGCCAGCGGCAACCCGGTCGAGATCGGCCGGTAGGCCGCGTCCTGCTGACGGAGCACCTCCGCGCCGCTCGCCTCGAAGAGGGTCTCCATGTCCTTGAAGTTGGTCCAGAGGGTCCGCAGCGAGATGCCGGCCCGCTCGGCGATGCGCTCCCCGGTCGGCCGGAGGTCACCCTCGGAGATGAGCGCGAGGTGCGCCTCGACGATGGCCACACGGGTGCGCTCGGCCCGGGCGGTCCGCCCGTCGACCCGGCCCGCCACCTCGACCCCGTCCATCCGTCCCCGCCCCTTCACCGACATGACGTCCCCCGACGCACCGCCGAGTCTAGACAAACGGTGATCATCTGTACCCGGGTGGCCGTCATCCGGCGCGGCCGGTCAGCGTGACGCCGCCGTCGCAGACGAGGGTCTGCCCGGTGATCCAGGCCGCGTCGGCGCAGGCCAGGAAGGCGACCGCGCCGGCCACGTCCTGCGGCAGGCCGAGCCGTCCGAGCGGGTACCGCGCGGCGACCTCGTCCTCCCGGCCCTCGTACAGCGCGGCGGCGAAGCGGGTCTTCACCACGCCGGGGGCGACCGCGTTGACCCGGACGGTCGGCCCCAGCTCCGCGGCGAGGCTGGCGGTGAGGTGGTTGAGCGCGGCCTTGCTCACCCCGTAGAACGCGATGCCGGGCGACGGGCCGAGGCCGGCGATGGACGAGACGTTGACCACGCAGCCACCCCGGTCGGTCATGCCGGCGGCACACACCTCCTGCACCCAGCCGAGCGCGGCGACCAGGTTGACGTCGAGGATCTTGCGCGCCGCCCCCAGGTCGAGCCCGATCAGCGGACCGTGCACGGGGTTGATGCCGGTGTTGTTGACCAGGATGTCCACCGGACCGAACGCGGCGGTGACCTCTCCGACCGCCGCGGCCCGATGCTCGGCGTCGTCGGCACGGCCGGGCACCGCCACGGCGTACGCCGGGCCGCCGAGGGCGGCGACCGCCTCGGCCAGTGCCTCCGGGCGTCGGGCGGTCAGACCCACCCGCGCGCCCTCGGCCACCAACCGCTGGGCGATGGCCAGACCGATCCCCCGACTCGCGCCGGTGACGATGGCGACCCGGCCCACGAGCCGACCTGAATCTGCATTCACGGTGCAGATACTAGGAGCAGCGATCGGTGTCGGTCAACGTCGGGACAGCAGCGTCGGCTCTCGGGCAGCCCCGCACCGGCCGATCGGCGGCCGGCAGCCGATCAAGTCCGGACACGGCGGCGGGCAGCCGTACGACCGGGCGTGGTCACGGCGGTCTGCCGCGCGACCACGCCCGGTCGACTGCCGGGCGTACGGGTGGTCAGGAGACGGTCGGCACCCCGTTCGCCGGCGGCGCCACCGGCGCGGCGGAGTACTCGTTGACCGGCCCGTCCGCCTCGTCCGTCTCGTACGCCGGCCCGAAGTAGCTCTGCACTCCCTTGCTCACCCGGCTCAACCGCTGCCCGCCGTAGCCGGAGTGGTCGTCGGCGGAGAAGCGCAGCGGCACCAGCCCGGGGCCCTGGAAGCCGCCCTTCTGCACGGTCTCGAGCACCTTCTCCCGGGTGAGGTCCTTGCCGGCGGCGAGCAGCACCTGCACGAAGAGGTAGCCGACCGACATGCCGTAGACCGTGTTGCCGTCGAACGGCGCGTCCCCGTTGTGCGACTTGTTGATCCTCATGAAGAGCTGGATCCACGGGTTCGCGGTGTCGTTCTGCATGGGCAGGTAGTTGGTGCCGATCACGCCCTCCAGCAGCGGCGCGGCGGCGCCGAGCTGCTTGGCCAGCGTCGGATGGTCGGCGCCGACGTTGGAGACCAGCCACTGTGGCTTGAAGCCCAGCCGCGCGGCGGTGCCGATGGAGAGCGCGGTGAAGCCGGGCACGGTGGCGAGCATGACGACCTGGCAACCGGCCGCCTTGAACGCGCCGATCTGCGGCGCCACGTTGGTGTTGCTGGTGACGTAGGTCTGCTTGACCGCCACGGTCCCCGGGCCGAGCACCTTCTCCACCCCGGCCAGGCTGTCCCGGCCGAAGTCGTCGTCCTGGCCGAGGAAGCAGACCTTCTGGCCGGCCAGGTTCGCCTTGGCGTAGTTGGCGAGGATCTTGCCCTCGACCGTGTAGTCCGGGTTGAAGCCGAACGTGCCGGGATACTTGTCCGGCTGGTCCCAGCTGCGGCTGCCGGAGGCGACGAAGAGGTCGGGCACCCGGTTGCTCTTGAGGAAGTCGAGCACGCCGGTGTGCGTCGGCGTACCGAGGCCGTTCAGGATGGCGAAGACCTTGTCCTGGAGCACGAGCTGACGGACCACCTGCTGCGTGTTCGCCGGGTTGTAACCGTCGTCCATGATCTTGTAGGTGATCTTCCGACCGTGCACACCGCCGTTGGCGTTGACGTAGTCGAAGTACGCCTTCGTCGCCGGGGCGATCTTGGAGTAGCCGGCCGAGGCCGGGCCGGTGAGCGGCATGTGGGTGCCGACGACGATCTCCGTGTCGGTGACGCCCGGCACCGATCCCCCGCCGGGGCCGGAACCGTCGTCGCCGCTGCAACCGACGGTGGTGATCAGCAGGGCGATGGTGCTGGCGATCGCGAGACCGCGTCGTGCCGTACGGCGCATGGGAAACACCGACCTTTCTCGGTCCGGTTCTCAAATCGAACTTCTGTGGTGGTGGGGCGCCCGGCCGAGGCCGGACCGGAACAGCTCAGGAGCGCCGGGCCGGCAACCGGGCCAGCAGCGCCCGACCCAGACGCGACAGCAGGCCCTGCACGCCGCCGGGAGCGGCGATCATGACGACGATCAGGGTCACTCCGAAGATCGCCAGCGGAAGGTTGCCCTCCAGCCGCTGCGCCACCGCGGGCGAGAGGGTCAGCAACTCGGTCACGGAATGGGTGAGATCGGGCAGGGCGACGAGCAGGACGGCCCCCCACACCGCACCCGCGAGGCGACCCAGACCGCCGATCACCACGGCCATCAGCAGGAAGAGCGACAGGGTCAGCGAGAACGCGCCCGGCGAGACACTCTGCGCGAGCACCGCGAGCAGGGCGCCGCCGAGACCGGCGGTGGCGGCGCTGACCACGAACGCGAGGACCTGGGTACGGGCCACGTGGATACCGGCCAGCCGCGCGGCCACCTCATCGTCGCGGACCGCCCGGAAGGTACGCCCGAAACGACTGCGGATCAGGTTGGCCAGCAGCAACATGGCGAGCAGGGTGGCCGCGCCGGCGAGCCAGAGCTGCCACCGCTCATAGGGGAAGTAGAGGCCGAGCGAAGCCGGTGGTGGCTCCACCGGCACCGACAGCCCCTGCTCGCCGTTGAAGACGCCGTCGAAGGTGACGGCGAGCGCCGGCACGACGATCGCCACGGCGAGGGTGACCCCGGCCAGATAGGGACCGCGCAGCCGGGCCGCGGCGACGCCGACCACCGCGCCGACCACGACCGTGCTGAGGATCGCCGCGCCGAGCGACAGCGGCAGCAGCCAACCACCGGTCATGCCCCGGTCGGCGAACGCGTTCTGGCAGAAGGCCACGGTGTACGCACCGGTCGCCATCAACGCGCCGTGCCCCAGCGAGAGCTGGCCGTTGAGCCCGGTGAGGACGGTCAGCCCCGCGGTGGCACAGAGGTAGGCGGCCACGGTGGCGAGCTGGAAATTGCGGAACGGCTCGACGGCGTAGCTGACCCCGACCAGCAGCAGCGCGGCGGCCAGCGTGAAGGCCAGGTGGCGCAGCAGGGTGGAGCCGCGTCGCCGGTCGACCGGACGCTCGCCGACGCCGTCCGGCTCCCGCGTCGGCGGCAGTGCCGCCCGGGTGGCGCTCACACCCGCCTCGCAGCGACCGGGGCGAACAACCCGCCGGGCCGGACCAGCAGCACCGCCAGCAGCAGGACCAGCACCGCCAACGGCGTGAGGTCGCTGCCGGCGTAGCCGCTGACGTAGGAGAGCAGCAGACCCACCACGAGGCCGCCGACGACCGCCCCTGGTGGACTGTCCAGGCCGCCGACCACCGCCGCGGTGAACGCCGAGACGAAGACCAGGTCCATGGCGTGCGGGTGCAGGCCGAGCTCGGTGGGGATGACCAGCATGGCGGCCAGCGCGCCCACGCCCGACGCGAGCGCCCAGCCGAGGGTCAGCATGCCACCGACGTTGACGCCGAGCAGACGGGAGACCTCGGGGGCGAAGGCTGCCGCGCGCATCCGCAACCCGACCGGGGTACGGGCGAACATCCAGGCCAGCCCGCTGACCACCACCCCGATCGCCGCGAAGACGAACAGGTCGTACGGCGAGAGCACGGCGACCCCGCCCACACTGAGGGCGGACCGGCTGAACGGCGCCTCGGCGGGCCGGAACTCGCTGCCGTACACCATGCCCAGGACGGCCTGGATCAGCAGCACCAGCCCGAGCGCGACGATCACCGGGTTGAGCGGCGACGTGTGGTCCACGAAGCGCATCACGGCACGGTCGACCAGCGCGCCGAGCAGCAGCCCGGCGACGATGGCGACCACGAAGCCCAGCCAGTACGAGCCGGTCTCGGCGGACACGGTGTAGGCGACGTACGCGGCGGCGACGGCCATCGCCCCCTGGGCGAAGTTGACGACCCGCGCCGCCCGCCAGATGAGCACCAGGGCCAGCGCGAACGCGGCGTACACCGCGCCCCGGGACAGGCCGTCGATGGTGAGGAAGACGAAGCGGTCCAACAGTCCTCCTTTCTGGGGACGAGGTGGTGGTCAGAAACCGAGGTACGCGTGCCGCAGCTCGACGTCGTCGCGGAGCGTGGCGGCCGGGGCGGCGGTCACCACCCGGCCGAGGGACATCACCACGCCCTGGTCGGCGATGGCGAGCGCGCTGCGCACGTTCTGCTCGACCAGCAGCACGGTCAGGCCGGTCTGGTCGCGTAGTTGACGGAGCAGAGCCATCGTCCGGGCCACCACCCGCGGCGCCAGGCCGAGCGACGGCTCGTCGAGCAGCAGCAGGCGGGGCCGGCCGACCAGCGCCCGGCCGAGCGCCAGCATCTGACGCTCGCCACCGGAGAGCTGATGGCCGAGATGCCGACGGCGCCGGGCCAGCGGCTCGAACAGCTCATAGACCTCGTCGAGGGCGCGACCGGCGTCGGCCCGGTCGCGTCGCCACAGCCCGCCGAGCCGCAGATTCTCGTCGACGGTGAGCTCGCTGATCACGCCCCGCCCCTCCGGCACGTGCGCCATGCCGCGCCGGACGAGCTGCTCCACCGGCGTCCCACGCAGGTCCTCCCCGGCGAGAAGGACCTGGCCGGCGACGGGACGGATCATGCCGGAGAGCGCGCGCAGCAGAGTGGTCTTGCCGGCGCCGTTCGCGCCGACCACCGCGGCGATGGTGCCGGCCGGGACGGTGAGGTCGATGGCCTGGAGCACGGGCGCGGCGCCGTACCCGGCCACCAACCCGCGCACCACGAGCAGGTCGGAGGCGCTGGTGGTGCCGCCTTTCGTTCGCGACTGCGGGGCTCGCAAACCCGGCTCACTCCTCGCGCTCACGGGGTGCCGCCTTTCGTTCGCGACTGCGGGGCTCGCAAACCCGGCTCACTCCTCGCGCTCACGTGGTGACCTCGTCGACGGCGGCTCCGAGATAGGCGTCGGTGACCGCCGGGTCGTCGCGGATCTCGTCGGGCGGGCCGGCGGCGATCACCTTGCCGAAGTCCAGCACCACGATCTCGTCGCAGACGGCCATCACCAGGTCCATGTGGTGCTCGACCAGCAGCACCGCGCAGGGGTCGGCGTCCCGCCGGGGAAGCTGCCGAACCAGCTCCGCCAGCTCGGTGATGTCGTCGGCCCCGAGACCACCGGCGGGTTCGTCGAGCAGGAGCAGCCGGGGCCGGGCGGCGAGCGCGCGGGCCAGGGCGACCCGCTGGCGTACGGCGAAGGGCAGGGTGGTCGGCGCGGCGTCGGCGTGCCCGGCGATGCCCAGGTCGTCGAGGATGTCCAGGGCGTGCTGGCGCAGCCGCCGCTCGTCACGGTCGCTGCTGGGCAGACCGAGCAACGCCGGGACGAAGCCGGCCCGTGCGGTGTGCGAGGCGCCGGTCATCACGTTCTCCAGCACGGTGAGCCCGGCGAAGAGCCCGGTCCCCTGCAGGGTCCGGGCGATGCCGAGCCGGGTCAGCCGGTGGGGTCGTGGCCGCAGTGGCTGGCCGTCGAGGGTGAGCGATCCCGTCTCCGGCGCGACGAAGCCGCAGATCACGTTGAACAACGTGGTCTTGCCGGCGCCGTTGGGCCCGATGACGCCCACCACCCGGTTGGGTGCCACCCGCAGCGACACGTCGTCGAGGGCGGTGAGGCCGCCGAAACGTACGCCGATGTGGTGTAGTTCGAGACCGCGATCCATCACCCATCCCTCTGTTGTGGCGGGTGTTATTTACACTCGCAGTGTACGTTTCTCGGGTACCGCGTCAAGACCTTCAATGTGCCCGCACCAGACACGCGAACGGGGCGGCCGCCACCGGCGACCGCCCCGTGGTCACGCTCAGGCGCTGGGGCAGGTGTTGCGGTACTCCTCGATCTGCAGGCCGCTCGGCCCCGGGCAGAGGAAGGGCTCGTAGCGGGTGTCGTTGTCGACGAACCGCTTCAGCCAGGCCACCATCTGCCGCGCGGTCGGCGTGTTCACCGACTGCGGGAAGAAGTGGCTCGCCCCGTTCAGCTCCAGGTACGCCTTCTCGGCGGAGGCCGGGATGCTGTTGTAGAACGGCTCCGAGTGCGACGAGACCGGGGCGACGGTGTCGCTCTCGCCGCCGATGATCAGGGTGGGCACCCGCAGCTCGGTCCAGCTCTTGTCGGTGTTCCACGGCGCGAGCGGCACCGCCGCCTGCAACGACGGCCGCGCGGAGGCCGCCTCCAGGCTGCCGCCGCCGCCCATCGAGTGGCCGGCGACCGCGAGCCGACTGCCGTCGATCCGGGTACGCACCGAGCTGCGCTCGACCAGGTAGTCGAGCGCGGCGAGCAGTTGGCGGCCCCGGCTGTCCGGCTGGTCCAGTCGGGAGTTGGTCTCGATGCCGATCACCACGAAGCCGTGCGAGGCGAGCCGCGGCCCGAGCCAGCTGATGCTGGACCAGGCGGCGGTGAAGCCCGGCGAGATGGCGATGGCGCCGAACGTCCCCTCGCTGGTGCTGGTCGGGTAGTAGATGACGCCGCCGCCGAAGCCGGAGACGCTGAGCGAGGACACGTTCTGCGAGGACGTGGCGAAGGGACCGCGGCTGGCCTCCAGGATCGCGGTGGTCGGGGCGGGGCCCCGCTCGTACGGGTTCTCCGCCGCCTGCGCGGCGCCGGAGGGTCCGGCCAGGAGACCGCCGGCGACCAGGGCGGCGGCCATCGCGAGCCGGGCGGCTCGGGCGGCCATGGAACGGGGACGGGTGGTGGTTGGTGACGACACGTCGGGCACTCCCTAGAGTCGAGGGATATCGACGTGCGTCAGTGTTGGCGTCCCCGTCCGGTCACCGCATCGGTGAAATCACCAGTCCCGCCGGCCGGCCCGCCGACGAGCCCGCGCCACCACCGCGGCGCGGCGCTCACGGCGGGCGCCCTCGCCCCGCCGGTGAGCACACGGCGGGGCGTTTGATGCGTTTTGACCCTCAGGCCAGGGGTAGGGAGTCAGGAAGCTGCTCACACACGCTCCATGGAGAGGTTCGTTCATAGTGGATTCCAGCAAGCCCGCCGAAGCGGTCAAGCACGCCGTGAAGACGGCCTCAGAGAAGATCGCCGACATCCTGACGCCGGACGTCCCGGGTGCACCGGGCAGCGCGCCGCCGACCGTCGAGGAGCCCACGACGCCGCACGACCCGCTCCCGCCGAAGAAGGAGCAGGGCGCCCCGCAGACCCGCACGCCGACCGGCGCGGAGACCGGCGCGCCGACGACCGCCAACGGTCAGCAGGGCGCCTTCCTCACCACCGCACAGGGAGCGCGGCTCCGCGACACCGACCACTCCCTCAAGGCCGGACCACGCGGCCCCGTCCTGCTCCAGGACCATCACCTGCGCGAGAAGATCACGCACTTCGACCATGAGCGCATTCCCGAGCGCGTGGTGCACGCCCGTGGCACCGGCGCACACGGCGTCTTCACCGCGTACGGCACCGCGGAGGGAGTCACGAGGGCCGGCTTCCTCAAGAAGGGACGGCAGACCGAGGTCTTCGTCCGGTTCTCCACCGTCCTCGGCTCGCGCGGTTCCGCCGACACCGTCCGCGACACCCGCGGTTTCGCGACCAAGTTCTACACCGACGAGGGCACGTTCGACCTGGTCGGCAACAACATCCCGGTCTTCTTCATCCAGGACGCCATCAAGTTCCCCGACATCATCCACGCCGGCAAGCCGCACCCGGACCGGGAGATCCCGCAGGCGCAGAGCGCACACGACACCTTCTGGGACTTCGTCTCGCTGCACACCGAGGCGCAGCACCACACGATCTGGAACATGTCCGACCGGGGCATCCCGCGGTCGTACCGGACGATGGAGGGCTTCGGCGTCCACACCTTCCGCCTCGTCAACGAGGCCGGGGAGACGGCGCTGGCCAAGTTCCACTGGAAGCCCAAGCTCGGCGTGCACTCCCTGACCTGGGAGGAGGCACAGATGCTGGGCGGCGTGGACCCGGACTTCCACCGCCGGGACCTCTACGACGCCATCGAGGCCGGCGCGTTTCCGGAATGGGAACTCGGCATCCAGGTCTTCCCGGACACCCCCGAGGAGACCTTCGCGGGGATCGACCTGCTGGACCCGACGAAGATCGTGCCGGAGGAGTTGGCACCGGTGCAGCCCGTCGGGACACTGACGCTCAACCGGACGCCGACGAACTTCTTCGCGGAGACCGAGCAGGTCGCCTTCCACCTCGGCCACCTCCCGCCGGGCATCGACGTCACGAACGACCCGCTGCTGCAGGGCCGGCTGTTCTCGTACGTCGACACGCAGCTCACCCGGCTCGGCGGACCGAACTTCTCCCAGATCCCGATCAACCGGCCGCACGCCCCGGTCAACGACATGCTCCGCGACGGCTTCCACCAGCACGCCGTCCACGCGGGGGTCGCGCCGTACCGGCCGAACTCGCTCGACGGCGGCAACCCGTTCCCGGCGGGCGATGACGAACACGCGTTCCTCGACGTGCCGGTGAAGGTCGCGGAGGCGCCCAAGGTCCGCGCGAACCCCGCCTCGTTCGACGACCACTTCAGCCAGGCGCGCCTGTTCTGGCTGAGCATGTCGCCGGTCGAGAAGGAGCACATCATCCGCGCCTACACCTTCGAGCTGGGCAAGTGCTACCACCAGGCGATCAAGGAACGCCAGCTCCAGTGCCTCGCCAACATCGACCCGGTGCTGTGCGCGCAGGTCGCCACCGGTCTGGGCCTGCCCGCGCCGGAGCCGACCGTGCCGCTCGCCGACGCCACGCCCAGCCCCGCGCTGTCGCAGGTCGGCGGGGAGTGGCCGGCCGACGGCCGCATGATCGGGATCGTCGTCGACCCCGATTCCGACCTCGACGGCGTCAACCAGGTACGCGAAGCCGTGTTCGAGGCCGGCATGGTGCCCCTCCTGATCGCCCCGCACGGCGGCATGGTCGGCAACTTGCCCGTACAGCGGACCTTCGCCACCGGTCGATCTGTCGAGTTCGACGCGCTCCTGCTGGCCGGGGCGCCGGCGCCCGCCCCCGATGCCATCCCCGCCCGCGACGACAAGGCGGGGACGCCGGACCGGACCACCGTGGATCCCCGCGTGCTGCTTCTCGTCCAGGAGTGCTGGCGGCACGCCAAGGCGATCGGCGCCTGGGGCGCCGGCGGCAGCGTGCTGGAGCAGGCCGGCGTGACCGGCACTCCCGGTGTCGTCACGGCCGGCACCGGCGTCGAAGCCCTGAGTGCGGTACGGCAGCTGATGGCCGCGCACCGCGTGTGGGACCGGTTCCCCGCCTCGGTCGCCTGACACGACCAACCGTCGACGAGGGCTGTCCTCCGGTTCGCCCGGAGGTCAGCCCTCGTCAGCGTGGTTCACCACGCGTTGTCGTGAGCGAGCACCCGGTTGATCGCCGCACGGATGTACGGGGGAATTCGCAGCTCCGGGAGGCGCTGCGGCGGAAAGAATCGCAACTCGACACCCTCGGAGAGGATGAGTCGTTCCGGTCGGCCGGTCCAGCGCCCGGCGAAGAAGGTGATCAGCTGTCCCGACCCGAACTCGTCCCTGATTTGAAAGAGCTCAACGAACCCGTCGGCGGTCAGACCCGCCTCCTCGGCGAGTTCACGCTCGATGGCCGCACGCGGGCTCTCCCCCGGATCGCAACCCCCACCCAGGACGCTCCAGTAGCCGGGCCAGGAGATCCCCGGGATGTCGTCCCGCAGGTGCAGAAGAAGATTGCCGACATCGTCGAAGATCAGGGCGACCGCGCCCTGCGGCTCCTCAGACGTCATGCCGCGACCGCCTCCATCGGGTGGTGGAACCTGCTCTTCCTGACAGCAGATTTCGACGGACGACGTCGGCCTTTGTGTGCCTCGGACCATTCCCGTCGACCAGAGTCAGCCGATGTCGGCCAACCGCGGCAGCACCTCGTCGCCGAGCCGCCGGGCGAACTCCACCGGGTGGCGTTCCGGCGTGACCTGCACCTCGGTGACCCCGAGCGCGGCGTACGAGGACACCTCGGCGAGGAACGCGTCGACGTCGACCAGGGGCGGCTGATGGGCGACCACGGTCTTGGCGATCATGTCGTAGTCACGGCCCTCCGCGTCGCAGTGCCCCCGCAGCACGTCCAACTTCCGCGCCACGTCGTCGGCGCCGGCGGCCGTGCCGAACAGGTTGCAGGCGTCGGCGTACCGGGCGACCAGGAGCAGGGTCTTCTTCTCGCCACCGCCGCCGATCATGATGGGCGGGTGCGGGCGGCTCAACGGCTGCGGCGAGTTGATCGTCTCGGCGAGCTGGTAGTGCCGTCCGGCGAACGGCCCGTTGTCGTCGCTCCACATCTGCCGCACGATGCGCAGCGTCTCCTCCAGCCGCTCGAACCGTTCGGCCACGGGGACCACGGGGACGCCGAGCCCGCGCTGCTCCCGCTCGTACCAGGACGCGCCGATCCCGAGCCGGGCCCGGCCGCCGGAGAGCACGTCGAGGGTCGTCACGGTCTTGGCGAGCAGCCCCGGATACCGGTACATCACGCCGGTGACCAGCACGCCCAGCGTCATCCGTTGCGTCTTCGCCGCGACGAAGCCCAGCGTGGTGTACGCCTCCAGCATCGGCTCCTCGGCCGCCGCCACCGCCTCCATCTGGAAGAAGTGGTCCATCACCGTGAACGACGCGACGCCGGCCTGCTCGGCGGTGGTCGCCGCCTCGGCCAGGGTCGGTGCGATCGCCGCCGCCTCGGCCGGGGTCGAGTAGGTCCAGTAGTGCAGTCCGAGTTTCATCCCTCGCCACCTCCGCACCGAGCCTAGTGGCCCCGCCGACATCCATTACCGGTTCATGACACTTCACGGATCACCCGGGGATATCCGACTGACACCTTCGGTCGGGTGATCCGACAGCCGACAACCACCGACGCCCGGCCACCCGAGCATGAGCCCGACGGTACGCACGTCCGGTTCCGCCACCGGAGGCACCGGACGCTGTCCGGCACCACCCCGGGACGGCCACACCGAGCGGAGTGGGCCGACGCCGCGAAGGGCGTCTGCATCATCCTGGTCGTTCTGTGGCACGTGGTGGTCAAGGACTACCTGCAGATCGACTGGCACATCGGCGTACCGGTGCCGGGTCTGTGGGGAACGGTGGGTGAGCAGTTCCTGCCGCTGCGGATGCCGCTGTTCTTCACCATCTCCGGTGTCTTCGCGGCGAACGCCGTCCAGCGGCCCTGGCGGGTCGTCGCCCGCAGCCGGATCGCGGGGTTCCTCTACCTGTACGCCGCCTGGCTGCTGATCCACACCGCGATCCTCGCCGCGGTCCCGGACTTCCCGACCGACCGGGCCACGTCGGTCCCCGGTCTGCTGGAGCAGCTCACCGTCACGCCCTCCAACCTCTGGTACCTGTACGCGCTGGCGCTCTACTTCACGATCGCCAAGGTCGCCCGTCGGGCCCCCCGCGTACTGGTTCTCGCACCCGCCGCGACGCTGTCCGCCGTCGCCGCCGCCGGCCTGCTCGCCACACCCGGCAACCGCGCCGGCCTGTACCAGAACCTGATCTTCTTTCTCGCCGGCCTGCACCTGCGCCCCCGGATCGAACGCTGGGCGGCCACCGCCACCGGGCGCCGGCTCGCGCTGACCTCGGCCGCCTACGTCCTCGCGCTCGCCGCGATGGCGGCGGCCGGCGCGCAGCGATGGTTCGGCGTGTGGCCGGTGGTCTCCGTCGTGGCGGTCGCCTTCGGCATCACGGCCGCCGCCCGGCTGGGCCGGTGGCCCGCCCTCAGCACCCGGCTCGCCACGCTCGGCCGCAGCACCCTGCCCATCTACGTCATCCACATGCCGGTGCTGGCGCTGCTGCACCGGCTGCTGCTCGGGCCGGTCTCCGGGCTCGACCAGGTCGGCCAGGGCCTGCTCGTGCTCAGCTACCCGATCGTGCTGACCGGGCTCGTGATCGGCGCAAGCCTGACCATCCACCGCGGCCTCCTGGCGGTCCACGCGCGCTGGCTGTTCGCCCTCCCCGAACACCGGCGGGTGGAGGCGGCCGGATGAGCGCCCTGGGCGAGGCGGTGATCGACCTCGACGCGATCGCCAACAACGTGCGGACGATCGCGGCGGTCGCCGGCACCCCGCTGATGGCCGTGGTGAAGGCGGACGGGTTCGGCCACGGCGCGGTGCCGGTCGCGCGGGCCGCGCTGCGTGCCGGCGCCGGCTGGCTCGGGGTGACCTCCGCGTCCGAGGCGCTGGCCCTGCGTGCGGCGGGCATCACCGCACCCACGCTGAGCTGGTTGCACCGCCCCGACGACGACTTCGGCCAGTTGATCGCCGCCGGCGTCGACATCGGCGTGTCGACCACGACCCACCTGCACGCTGTCGTCGACGCCGCCCACCGGCTCAGCGTGCCGGCGACGGTGCAGCTCAAGGCGGACACCGGGCTGTCCCGCAACGGGGCCGCCGGCGACGACTGGCCCGAACTGGTCGGCTGGGCCCGCAAGTACGAGGTGGAGGGCGGGGTCCGGGTGCGCGGCGTGTGGTCGCACCTGACCGACGCCGACGAACCGGGCAGCCCCCGGCTCGTCCCTCAGGTGGCGGCCTTCGAGGAGGCGCTGCGGGTCGCCCGGTCCGCCGGCCTCGACCCGGACCTGGTGCACCTGGCCAACTCCGCGGCCGCGCTGGCGGCGCCCCGGACCCGCTTCGATCTCTGCCGGATCGGGCTCGCGCTGTACGGCGTGGATCCGTTCGGCCCGAACGGTCCCGGCGACGTCGGGCTACACGCCGCCATGACCCTGCGTACGACCGTGGTCAACGTGAAGCGGGTGCCGGCCGGAACCGGTGTCTCCTACGGACCCGGGTACGTGACCCGCGCCCCGACCACCCTGGCCCTGCTGCCGCTCGGCTACGCCGACGGCCTGACCCGGGCCGCCGAGGGCCGCGCCGAGGTGTGGCTGGGCGGCCGGCGTCGCCCGATCGTCGGACGCATCGCCATGGACCAGTGCGTGGTCGACGCGGGCGACCGTCCCGTGGCGATCGGGGATCCGGTCGTGGTGTTCGGCCCCGGACACGGGGACCGTGCCCAGCCGACGGTCGCCGATTGGGCGCGGTGGGCCGGCACGAACCCACACGAGATCTTGACCGGTGTCGGGGCCCGGGTGGCCCGCGACCACCTCCAGGAAAGGGCGGAAACGTCATGACGATCCGACTGGCAGTGCTGTACGGCGGGCAGAGCGGCGAGCACGAGGTGTCCCGCCGCTCGGCGGAGAGCATCCTCACCGGCCTGGACCGCAAGAGGTACCAGGTCACCGAGGTGCTCATCGGTCGGGACGGCGGGTGGCACGTCGACGGCCGTGCGGTACCACTCCCCCTGGCGCTGCGCGTGCTGCGCGCCCAGGACGTGGTGTTCCCGGCCCTGCACGGCCCGTACGGCGAGGACGGCACCGTCGCGTCGCTGCTGGAGTGGCTCGGGGTGCCGTACGTCGGCAACGGCGTCTTCGCGAGCGCGGCCGGCATGGACAAGGGCGTCACCAAACGCCTGCTCGCCGCGGAGGGCCTGCGGGTCAGCCCCGGGGTGACCCTGCGTCCCGGCGAGGAGCTGTCCCCGGCCGAGCAGCGACGGCTGGGCCTGCCGGTGTTCGTCAAGCCCGCCCGGGCCGGCTCCAGCCTGGGCGTGGTCAAGGTGACCGACTGGGCGCGATTTCCCGCCGCGCTGCGGCAGGCCCGGGAGGTCGACCCGAAGGTGCTGGTCGAGCAGGGTGCGCGGGGACGGGAGATCGACGTGGCCGTCCTCCAGCATCCCGACGGCCGGGTGCAGGCCGGGCCACCGTTGGAGATCAGGGTGGCCGGCGCCGGCTTCTTCGACTACGACGCGAAGTACGACGGCGGGGCGGTCTTCCAGATCCCCGCCCCGCTCGACCCGGCCACCACCGAGGTGCTTCAGGACCGCGCGATCCGCGCCTTCGACGCTCTCGACTGCCGCGGGTTGCTGCGCGTCGACTTCTTCCTGCCCACGCAGGGGTCCACCGAGCCCATCGTGAACGAGGTGAACACGTTCCCGGGGTTCACCACCGCGTCGCAGTTCCCCCAGATCTGGCAGCAGGCGGGGGTCGGGTTCGCCAGCCTGCTCGACATCCTGATCTCCGGTGCGCTGACCAGTCCGGGCCGGATCCGGGCCGGCGGGCTGCCCCGGCCGGCACGGGCGGTCGACCTGGTCTGAGGGGCCGTCGCCCCGGTCACTTGATCGGACAGGGCCGGGGCGGGCGGGCGCCGTCCGGCCCGGCGATGGTGACCGGGGCGAAGCTGTCCCCACCTCCGGTGACCGCCACGGCAAGGGCCGCGGTGCAGATGATCTGGTCGGCCGCGCCCGTCGACAACGGCAGCACCGGACCCGTCATCGTCACCGTGAGGCCGGATCCGTCGGCCGTCCACGCCACCGGGGAGGCCGGGACGAGGCCGGCCGGCACCTCGCTGACGAGACCCCGGCTCCGCTCGGACTCGCCCGGACCCGCCGCCAGCAACCCGAGCGTCTGCTCGGGCGAGACGGTGATCCCCTTGGTCTCGCGGATGACCAGCGCGGGCCGTCCGTGCGAGAGCAGGTAGAGGCCGACGCCTACGGCCGGGCCGGTCGTCGCGGAGCGGCCGGTGATGACCCCGCTGGGCCGGACCCCGCAGCCCGTCGCGAGCAGCGTGAGCAGGAGCACGCCGGTGAGCAACGCTCGGGCCGCCCGGCGGCCGGTCACCGTACGCCTCCGGCGTCCGCCGCGACCGCCGTGTCCGTGGCCACCCGGGGCAGCCGGAGCGTGAACACCGCGCCGCCCGACGGATCGTTGCCCGCGATGAGACTGCCGGGCTCCCCGGCGTGCTGGTGCAGGCGCGCGTTCTCCCACGCGATGGCGAGCCCGAGGCCGCTGCCCTCCGAGCGGGTCCGGGCGGTGTCCGCCTTGTAGAAGCGGTCGAACACGTGCGGCAACACCTCCGGGTCCAGCCCCGGCCCGTGGTCGCGGACCTCGATGGTGATCCAGTCCGGCTCGGCGCGCAGGCGTACGGACACCGGCTCGGCCCCGTGCCGGAACGCGTTGCCGACCAGGTTGGCGACGATGACGTCCAGCCGGCGGGGGTCCAGCCGGGCGAGAACTCCGGACGGCAGCTGCGCGCGTACCCGATCGGACCAGCGCCGGACCCGCAGGGTCGCGGTCACTGCCGCGGCCACGTCGACGTCGTCGAGGGCGAGTCGCGCCGTGCCGGAGTCGAACCTGCTGACCTCGATGAGATCGTTGACCAGCTGGGTGAGGTTCTGCGTCTCCTGGCTGACGAGCCGGGCGGCCCGGCCGGCATCTCCGGGCAGCCGGTCCGCCTCCTCGTCGAGCACGTCGGTGACCGCCGTCATCGCGGCCAGGGGCGTGCGGAGTTCGTGGGACACGTCGGCCACGAAGCGTCGGGCGTCGGCCTCCATCCGTCGCAGCTCACCGACCTGCCGCTCCAGCGTCCCCGCGGTGTCGTTGAAGGTCCGCGCCACGTCGGCCAGCTCGTCGACCCCCCGGACCGCCAGCCGGGTGGTCAGGTCGCCCTCACCCAGCCGGCGCGCCGCCCGGCCCAGCTCGCGGACCGGCCGCAGAACTCCCCGGGCGGCCAGCAGCGCCAGCAGGACGGCGAGGACCAGGGAGAGCCCGCCGGTCAGCCACGCCAGGGTGGCGAGCCGGTCGACGCTCTGCTGCTCGGAGGCGAGGCTGCGCACCGTGTAGACCTCCAGGCCGGACGGCATGGGCGTGCCGTCGGGCCGGTCGATCTCCAGCTGGGTCCCGATGAGCAGCACGGGCTCTCCGTCGCGCGAGACGCGTTGCCAGGCGAGGACGCCATCCCCGACCGCCTGCCGCAGTTCCGGGGTGAGCGGCTCGGGCACCTGAGCGCCCTGCGCCCGCATGTCACGGTAGAGGACCACCGCGAACCCCTCCCGGTCGGAGAGGCGCTGGGCCAGCGTGTCGAGGTCCTCCTGGGACGGCGGGATCCGGCGTAGCGGGTAGACCTTCGTGAGTTGGTCGGTCAGCGACGCCACGGCCGCGTCCTGCGCCTGCTGGAGGATGACCTTCCGGGCCTGGAAGTAGCTTCCGCTGGCCACCACCGCCGTGGTGGTCACGCCCAGCAACGCGAAGGCCAGCAGCAGCCGGACCCGCAGGCCCGACGCCCGGCCACCGGCCCAGCGCCACGGCGTCACAGCGGCCCGAACCGGTATCCGAAACCCCGTACCGTCTGGATGAAGACCGGCGCCGACGAATCGTCCTCGATCTTGGCGCGCAGCCTCTGCACGCAGGCGTCCACCAGCCGCGAGTCGCCGAGGTACCCGTGCTCCCACACGGCCTCCAGCAGTTGCTGGCGGCTCAGCACCTGGCCCGGCGTCTGCGCGAGTTCGAGCAGCAGACGCAGCTCCGTCGGGGCGAGGCCGACCGGCACGCCATCCTTGCTGACCACCAGCGCGGACCGGTCGATGCTGAGGCCACCGTGCTCCTCGGGGCCGGACCGTTCGCCGCCGGTGCGGCGCGACTCGCCAGCGGTCCGTCGCAGCACGGCGCGGATACGCGCCTCCAGCACCCGGGGCTGCACGGGCTTGACCACGTAGTCGTCGGCGCCGGCCTCCAGGCCCGCCACCACGTCCATGTCGTCGTTGCGGGCGGTGAGCATGATGATCGGAAGGTCGCCGAGCTGCCGGATCCGGCGGCAGACCTCGAACCCGTCCATCCCGGGCAGCATGAGATCGAGGACCACGACGTCGGCCGGGACCGCCCGCAGGCGGTCCAACCCCTGCTCACCCGTCGCCACGGCATCGACCGTGTGGCCCTGCCGAGTGAGCGCCAGTTGCAACCCGTCGCGCACCGTCTGGTGGTCTTCGATCAGCAGGACCTGGGACATGTCGCCAAGTATCCCATCATGAATAGATTTACCCATCCGTCGATGTCCGGGCCGTCGGGTATGAGCCCTGTGACGTCCCGCCGTGCCCGCTGTCCGACGTCGGGTGCCCCTGGCCACGGCGCCCCAGCCGGGCCGGCACGACGAATTCCGCCGACCGAGCCAGGAACACCACCGAGCCCACCGCCAGCATCGTCACCCCGGTCACCACCACGATGGCGACCAGCAGCCCGGACTGCACCGACGCGGCCAGACCGGGCAGCACCACCAGAAGCGCCCAGAGCAGCACAGCAAGCCCCACGGTCCCCTCGACCAACCGGCGGCCCACGGCGCTGTCCGGTCCGCGGCGCGGACCGGCGCCGCCGCCCGGGTCGACGTCACCGCGCCGACCCGCGGCCAGCGCCGCCGCGGCCAGGTAGAACAGCGTCACGCCCAGCAGGACGCCGCCGAGCGCGTCGCTGAAGCGGTGCCACCCAGCGATCATGGTGGCCGAGGCGATCACCGAGACACCCGCCGCGCCCGGCACCGCCAGCCAGCGTCGGGCCCACCTGGGCAGGACCAGCATGAACGCGAGCAGCAGCGCCGTCGCGGCCGCGACGTGCCCACTGGGAAAGCTGTTATGGGTGCTGGAACTGACGATCTGGAAGTCCGCGCGGGGAAGCACCGACTTCACCACACCGGCCACCACCACCGCCAAGAGGACCATGCCGACGCCGACCACTCCGGCCAGCAGCCGCCGGCGGAGCACGCCCACCAGCAGCACCGTGCCGAGCAGGACGGCCAGCAGCATCGGGTTGCCGAAGGTGGCCAGCACGGTCCGGGCCGGATCCACCAGGACGGTCTGCTGTTCGTAGCCCCCGCCCCGCTCGGCGCGCGGCAGGAGCAGCCCGTCCAGCCACTGACCGGGGTGGGTTCGCACGAAGACGGCGCAGGTGACGCCCAGGGCGAGCAGGTGGCCCAGGGCCGCCCCGAGCAGCAGCCGGCCCAGGGGCGCGGCTGCGCGGACACGTGGCAGCGGTCGCGCCGGCTGCGGGCCGGGCGCCGACCGTCCGATGTGGTACGACGAACCGATGGACATACGGGCCATCGTCGGCCCGCCAGGTCCGGACGGCGTCCGCGGATTGTCTTCGTTCTGTCACAGTTCCCGGCCCCCGCCGCAGGAGATCGGGCGGACCGGGCCGGTACGCGAGCGGCCGGAGGGTGCCGCAGCGTCGATACCGCTAACTCCCCCGCAAATCCTGCCAAGGTGGATCGAATGACTTATGTAAAGCGTGAAAGGTCATTCATATGCTTGCATGCAACTATGTTTTACCCTGCCGAGACGCAATAGCACTAAGGTCAGGACGCCGATCAACAATGTTTCGGTCGGCGGTGCGAAAACCATCCGGAGTGAGTTGGGGAACCGGAAGGGGTTGGGGAAAATGCAGGAGATTCCGGTCGCCTCCCTGGTCATCGGCATCGCGTCCTCGCCGGCCGAGCGCAGACAGCTGGCCCGGCTGCTCGGCGGCAGTGACGCCTTCCTGATCGTCTCGAATGTCGACCAGGCGCGGGAGTTTCTCGGGGTGGTCGAGATGCCGGCCGCCGCCGCGGTGATACCCACCGCCCAGAGCGTGGTCGCCGAGGCGGCGCAGAGCGCACAGACGCCGCCACCTCCCGACCTGGCGGTCGATTCCGACCGGCGGGTCCTGCGGTGGCGCGACCGGGAGATCGACCTGACCCGGTTGGAGCACGACGTCCTGCTCTGCCTCGTCGACGCGCCCGGGCAGGTCTGGACCTACGAGCGACTGCACCTTGAGGTCTGGGGCAACCGGCACCTCGGCCGCGGCTCGGACATGCACTCCGTGATCCGCCGCGTACGCCGCAAACTCGCCCGCCTCAACGCCGCGGCGACGATCCACGCGGTCCGCGGCGTCGGTTTCCGGCTCGCGCCGGTCTGACCGCCGGGAAACATGGTCCGGCCCGCCTGGTCAGCGACCAGGCGGGCCGGATCTGTCAGCTACCGGTCAGGCGTTTCAGCACCGGACGGGAGACAACCCGAAATTCTCCACCGTTGGCGTGGTGGTGTCGATCCTCGTCTGACGGGTCTGCGGCTTCCAGCCGTCCTTGGCGACGATCATCGTGAGCGGGTTGTTCCGACGGTCCACCCAGTAGGCGTACCTGCCCTGGGCGTCGGTGGCGAAGGTCCACGACATGGCCCACGAGTCGACCTGGACCACCGCGCCGGCGATCGGCGCGGTCGCACCCGCACAGCTGGTCCCGGTCACCGTGCCCATCAGCTTGCCCCACGTCTTCGGAGGCGTCGCGGTCATGGTCACCGCCACCGGCGCCACCGTGTACGGCGTGTTCTCCTTGATGCCGACCGAGCCGGAGTAGGTGCCCGGCTGGTCCACGTTCGCCGTCATGCCGACGGTGACCGTGACCTTCTGACCCGGCGTCAGGGTGACCGCCGACTTGTCGATCGTCATCCAGCTGACATCGGCCGCCGCCTCGGCGCAACCCTCGAACCCGGGCAGCACCTCGCTGTCCGGCGCCGCGCTGAAGCTGCCGGACGAGCCACCGATCTTGTAGAAGCCGCACGCCGCGCCACCGCGGTACCGCGCGGTGTTGGAGTTCGGCAGGTTCGACCACGAGCTGGTGCCCGGGTCGTAGGCGAAGCCGGCGTTACTGATGGCCCCACCCTGCGAACCACCGACGACGAGGAGCTTGCCGCTCGCGACAGCGAACGAGCTGGCCCAGTTGTCGACCGGCGCGTCGGCGATGGCGGTCCAGGTGTTGGCACCCGGGTCGAAGGAGTAGCTGGCCTTCTGCGAGGCGGCCCCGTCGTTGCCGCCGGTGCAGTAGATGGTGCCGTCGATCCCGCCGCAGGAGGCGAACGCCACCGACTTCGGGTAGTTGGCCATCGTCTCCCAGCTGTCGCTGCCCGGGTCGTACCGGACGACGGTGTTCGACATCGGCGTACAGGCCGCCGTGGTGCAGCCGCCGATGGCGTACAGCTTGCCGTCGACGACCGCCTGCGCGGCGGCGGCTCTCGGCGCCGGGTTGTCGGCCAGCTCCGTCCAGGTGTTCGCCGCCGGGTCGTACGACCAGGTGGCGGAGTCCGGGCCGCCGTCCGCCCAGCCGCCGGTCGCGATGATCTTCCCGTCCACGACGCCCACCGCCAGGGCGTTGCGGGCACCGGGGAGATCGGCGATCGCCGTCCAGGTCTGGGCCACCGCGTCGTACGCGTAGTTCTTCGTGGTCGAGCTCGACCCGTCCCCGCCGCCGATCGAGTACACCTTGCCGTCCAGGGTCACCACCCGGTTGTCCATGATGTTGGCCGGGTAGTCGGTGATGTCCGTCCACGGCGCGGCCTGGGGGCCGACCGCGGCGGGGGTCGCCATCGCCGCCTTGCCGGACGCCTTGGCGGCGAACGACGTCGGGACGGTGAGCCGCTGCTCCGGTGCGCCGGTGGCGCCGAGCACCTGCTGACTGGTGATGCGGGATCCGTCCGCCCGGAGGAGTTCGAATCCGTTGTCGCGCTCACTGAACTCGACCTCGACCGGCGCCCCGCCGGTGTTGGTCACCGTGAACGTCCTGGTGGCCTTTCCGTTGGGCATCTGCACCGTCGCGCTGAGCTGAGCCGGCGTCACTGCCAGCCGACCGGCCGCGAGCTGGAAGTTCGCGGTGGTCGCCCAGTCGGCCTGGACGTCGACCTGCTTGCTCTGGCTGACGTAGTTGCCGGCCGTCGCGGTGAACTTGTGGGTGCCGGTCAGCGTCGAGTAGAGCCAGTAGAAGCCGTCGGCCAGCTCCGGGTCGTCCGGGGTCGCCACGGTCACGGCCTTCTCGGTGGGCCGGTCGACACTGGTGACGGTGGCGCCGTTGACGTAGCTGTTGTCGTTCTTGTCGCGGACGTTGCCGACGACCAGACCGCCGTCGACCGGAACGCAGGTGACCTGGCTGCCGATCAGTACGTTGTCGACCTCCCACCACCACTCGTACGAGGCGTCGTAGTAGTGGAACCGCACCTGGACCTGCGCCTTGCCGGCCGCCTGCGGGATCGGGATCTCGGTGACCTTCGGCCCCCGGACGTCCGTCTCCTGCCGGAGCACGTTCGTCCAGGTGGCACCGCCGTCGATGCTGAGATCGACATCGGCGGTGTCGTCGGCCAGCTGGTTGAAGTCCTGGTTGAACCGGATGACCGGGGCCGTGACGTCGGTCAGGTTGACCACCGGGCTGACCAGGGAGCTGTCCTGGCTGCCACCGGCTCCGTAGGCGTCGCTGTCGATCACCGCGAAGTTGCCGGTGCCGCCGGTCAGGTTGCCGCGGGCGCCGTCGTCCGTGAACTTCCAGACCTGGCCCTTGCCCGCGTTGTCCACCACGGACCAGCCGGCCGGCACGGTCGTGCCGTCGAAGGTCTCGTACTCACCGTCGGAGCCGAACGTGTAGCCGGGCGCCGTCGTGCAGGTGGTGGTGTCCACCGGCACCGCGACGTTGGCGGTCACGTTGCGCGAGCCGACCACGACCTCCTTGGTGACGGTCTGGTAGCCCGGGTACTGCGTCTCGTACTTCAGGGTGTACGTCTGCCCGGCCGGCAGCTTGATGCTGTAGCGGCCGTTCACCGGCGTGGTGTAGTCGTACACGCCCGACACGCCGGTCACCGTGACCTTGGCGTACAGCGGCCAGCCGTGTCCGGACCCGTCGGTGACCGCACCGCTGACGTTGACGCTCGCCACCGCCGTCAGCGCGACGTTGAGGGTCGTCGTCGCGCCCTCGGTGACGGTCGCCGACTTCGTCGAGCTGGCGTACCCGAACGCCGCCACGGCGACCTGGTAGTCACCGATCGGGAGCGTGGTCGAGTACTTGCCGTCCGCGCCGGTGGTCACCTCTCGGCCGGTCGGTCCGGTCAGCGTGAGGGTGGCGCCGGCGATCGGGCTGCCGGTGGTCGCGTCGGTGACCGTGCCGGCCAGGGTGCCGGTGTCGCCGGTCGGGGCGGCGTTGAGCAGGGCGAGAGCGTCCAGTCGGCCTTCGCCGTAGACGTTGTTGTCCGCCGGGGTGCCACCGCACTGGTCGTCGGCCTTGTCGATCGCGGTGCCGTTGAGCAGCGCACGGGTCGCGTTGACGTCACCGACCAACGACGGGGCCGCCGAGTACAGCAGCGCGATCGCGCCCGCGAGGTGCGGGGCGGCCATCGACGTGCCGCTGATGCTGCCGTAGGAGCTGCCCGGAATGCTCGACCGGACGTTCACGCCCGGCGCCGAGATGTTGGGCTTGATCTCGCCGTTCTGTCCGACCCCCCGGGCCGAGAAGCCCGCGACGTTGTTGTTGATGTCGTACGCGCCGGTCGAGTAGTTGCTGACGAGGCTGCCCGGCGAACCACTGGTCTGGCATGCCGGCCCGCTGTTGCCGTTGGACCAGACACCGAAGATGCCGGAGGCGGCCCAGGCGAGGGTCACGTCCTCCATGAAGGGCTCGTTGGACGGGTTCTGGGTGCCCCACGAGTTGTTGATGATGTTCGGTCGCTTGCCCGCGTCCGCGTTCTCGCCGTTGAGGTCCGTCGGCTCGAGCATCCACTGACCGGACTCGACCAGGGCGGCGTCGCTGGGGCAGCAGCCGTTCGCCGCGATCCACTTGACGCCGGGGGCGACACCGATCTGGTTCGCGCCGTCGGAGCCGGCCATGGTGCCCATCGTGTGCGTACCGTGGCCATCGCTGTCACAGGGCGCGGTCGCGCAGGTCCCGGCGGCGTTGAACCAGTTGTAGTTGTGGTCGAACGTGCCGTCGCCGTTGTTGCCGCGGTAGGAGTTGACCAACGCCGGGTGGTCGAACTGGACCCCGGTGTCGATGTTCGCGATGGTGATGCCCTCGCCCGTGGCGCCGTACTGGGACCAGACGTCGTCGGCGTTGATGTTCGCGATACCCCACTCGAGGGCGTTCACGGTCTTCTCGTCGGTGCCCTTGGTGACCTCGGGCACCTTGTAGGCGACCGGAGCGTAGAGACCCTCCACCTCCGGGTGGGCGGCGAACTTCTGCGCCATCGCCAGCGAGCCGCTGCTCACCTTGATGGCGTTGGTCGCCCAGAAGGTCTGGTACTTCGCGCCCGAGCCGTCGAGATCGGCCCGGATCTTGCCCTGGCTCTCGGCGGCGGTCTTGCGCAGTGCCTCGGCGACCGCGGCGCCCCGCTTCGACCAGTCCTTGATGGCACTGGCCTTGCTCAGGTCCGCCCGGTCCTTGAACCGGATCCAGAAGTCCCCTTCGCTCTTGGCCTGGAGCTGCTTCGCGAGCTCCGGTCGGATCTTGTCTCCCGGAGCGGCGCCGGCCCCCGTCGCGCCGGGCGCGGCCTGCGCGCCCGAGCTGATACTGGCCAGGCATGTCGCGGCGAGGATCATCGCCGCACCGGCGCTCACCAGTGATCTGGCGGTGCGCCTCCATCGTGGACGTCTGAACATCGGTGCTGCCTCCCTCAGAACGACCCAGGGTGAAAAATGGGCCATGGTGAAGGTGCAGGGGGTCCGTCTCGAATGGAACCGAGCGGACGAACCCCTTCATGCCCCCCCATGCACCGCGCGGGTCACGCCGGTTGCCCGAGTGGACACTATGATCGAGAAGAAAGGACGATCAAGAACTTGCCGTGAGCAACTTGTCGCTAACGGTTGCCAGGCTGGCGGCACGCTTGCCAAACACTGTCAGGACCATGACGGAAGCTGGGCATGATGATGCCCATGGATCCCGGGTGGGTGCTGTGGCCGAGGACGACGAAGCGGCGGTGGACGGGTCCGAGCCGGTTGACGAGCCGTTTCCGCTGCTGATCGCGGTGACCTCCTCGCCGACCGAGCGGATCCGGCTCGCGGAACGCCTTGAGGGCATCGCGCCGCTGCTGCTGGTGGCCGACCTCGACGAGCTGCGCCGGCTGATCGCCACTCCCCCGGGCCCCGCCGGGGCACCGTCCCAGCCGGCGCCCGCCGCCCCGACCGACTCCGCCCTGGTCATCGACTCACCCCGGTCCACCGCCCGCTGCCAGGACCGCGAGGTCGACCTGACCCGGCTCGAACACGACCTGCTGATCTGCCTGACCACCGAGCCGATCCGGGTGTGGAGCTACGCCGAGCTGCACCGGTCGGTCTGGCGCGACGAAGGGCGCGAGCGCAAGGCCGACGTCCAGTCGCTGGTGAAGCGGCTGCGCCGCAAGCTGCACGACCTCGGCACCGGCGCCACGATCGAGGCCGTACGCGGCGTCGGGTTGCGGCTGACCGACCGCCAGGAGCCGCGGATCGGGCGGGCCTGACGCGGCTGCCTGATGTGGGCAGCGCCCCGGTGGCCCACCTGCCGGCGAACGGTCAGATCAGCCCGGCGCGGGTCCACAGCAGACGTCCCGGCCCGGCCACCAGGCCCACGCCCGCCAGGTGGGTGTGCACCCGCTCCGCCGACCAGCGCAGCGTGGCTCGCCAGTGCGGGTTGGCGCGGGCGGCGGCCCGGCCGACCGCCGGCGGAATACCCACCGCCGCGTACGCGTCCGGATGAACCAGGCGGTTGGCGATGGTGTGGGCGGCACGGCCGACCAACAGCCGGGCGTACGACATGCTCAGCGGGCCCGCGGCCTCGACCTGGCCGGCCAGTTCCTCGCGGGCGAACCGGACGTGCCGTGCCTCCTCCACGACGTGGATGCGCGACACCATCCGGATGAGCGGCTGGAGCGACTCGTCCGCCATGATCTCGCGCTGGAACGCGTCGAGGATCTCCTCCGCGATGAGGATCGCGGCGTACATGCGGGGGCCGCTGGCGGTCGCCTTGAGGAACCGGCCGAGCAGGTGATCCCTCGTGCTGGCCCGGTAGACCGGGCAGCCCATCGCCTCGATCAGCCGACCGAACATGATGGAGTGTCGGCACTCGTCGGCGACCTCGGTCAGCGCGTACTGCGCCTGTCGACTGGTCGGATCGGCGTCGTAGTACTCCCGGATCAGCATCTGCATGAGGATCGTCTCGAACCACAGCCCGGCGCTGGCCGCGCTGGCGACCTCGTGCTTGGTGAGCTCGACGCGCTGCTCCTCGCTGAGCTGGGCCCAGAGCGGGGTGCCGTAGAGGCTGCTGCGGTGCGGCGGGAGCCAGTAGGCGCCCGGGACGTGTGGCGCGTCCCAGTCGATCTCGACGACCGGGTCGTAGCTGGTACGTAGCGAGGACGTGAGCAGTCGTTCGGCGACCGCCGCCCGCTCGGATTCCGCCGGTGCCGCGTCCATGGCCCCTCCATATTGACGTGACGTCGGGTAACTGTTACGAGTAGTAGCATGCAATCGCCGCTCAACGATGTCAATGGATCCGATCCCCCGGCCCCGGCCCCTGACGAGCGCCGGAAGGCGAAGGGCAACGGCCGCCGGGACCGGTGGGCCGACCATCGCGAGCAACGACGACGGGAGCTGATCGGGGCCGCCGTCCAGGCGTTGCTGCGGTACGGCCCGGAGGTCGACATGGACCAGGTGGCCGCCACCGCCGGCGTCAGCAAACCCGTCCTGTACCGCTACTTCGCCGACAAGTCGCAGCTCTGGGTCGCGGTGAGCGAGGTCGTGGCAGCCCGGATCATCGACACCGTGGCGCCCGCCGTGGAGCAGGTCCGCGAGGAACGCGGCCTGGTGCAGGCGACGATCGACGCGTACCTCGGGGTGATCGAGGCGCAGCCCACGCTCTACCGGTTCCTGATGCACCAGTCCGGGCACCCCGGCATCCACCAGGTGGTCGCCGGGACCAGCCAGCAGGTCGCCGCCGGGCTGGCTCGCGTGATCGGCGACCGGCTGCGCGCGCTGGGCCTGGACGCCGGTCCCGCCGAACCGTGGGCGTACGGCCTGGTGGGCTTCGTGCAGGCGGTCGGCGACTGGTGGACCACGCACGGCCAGCCGATCAGCCGGGCGGCCCTCACCGACTACCTGACCGCTCTGCTGTGGAACGGGATCGAGGGCGTACGGGCCAGCGCCGACCTGCCTCGCGAGCTCACCCGCGCCCACGAACGGATCGCGCCATGAGCTACCACGGCCCGGCCGGCGTCGCGGGCGCCACCGTCCGGGTGCACCTCAGCGGGCGGTGGGAGCCGGTCGACGGGCGCTACCACTGGGGCGGGCGGATCGAACCCGACCCGCGGGTGGCCCAGCTCCTGCGCTCCGGCCGGCGCGACGTCGAGCTGCGGATCGCCGACCGGGTCCGGCCCGCCCGGCTGGCCGAGGTCGACCCGTGGGGTGGCGTACGGATCACCGGCGTGGGCGATCCGCCCTGGCCGCCGGCGGCCGGACCGGAACGGGAGCACGCCGATGCGGTATGACCTGGCGGGCAGGACCCTGCTCATCACCGGCGCCGCACGCGGGATCGGGGCGCACCTGGCCCGCGCGGCCGTCGCCCGCGGCGCCCAGGTCGCCGTCGTGGGCCTGGAAGCCGAGCTGCTCAAGCAGCTCAGCGCCGAACTGGACGCGCACTGGTACGAGTGTGACGTCACCGATCAGGCGGCTCTGGACGCCGCGGTCGGCTCCACCGTGGACCGCTTCGGCGGCATCGACGTGGTCGTGGCGAACGCCGGCATCGCGAACCTCGGCACCGTCGCCGTGGGGCCGGTCGACGCGTTGGTCCGTACCGTCGAGGTGAACCTCTGCGGCGCGATCCGCACGGTCAGCGCGGCGCTGCCGCACGTCACGGCCGCCCGCGGCCACGTGCTCATCGTCTCGTCGGCCGCCGCCTTCGCGGCGATGCCCGGCATGGCGGCCTACTGCGCGTCGAAGGCGGGCGTGGAGCAGTTCGCGAACGCGCTGCGCCTGGAGGCCCGCCAGCGCGGCGTCACCGTCGGCACCGCGCACCCGATCTGGATCGACACCGATCTGGTCCGCGACATTCGTGCCGACCTGGCGTCGTTCCGCGACACGCTGCGCCGGCTGCCGTGGCCGCTGTCCACCGTCGTACCCGTCGAGCAGTGCGTCGACGCCCTGCTGCGGGGCATCGAACGACGCAAACGCAAGGTCTACGTGCCGCGCTCGCTCGCCGTGGTGCAGGCGCTGCGACCGGTGGTGTTGAGCGGGTTCTCGGACGCGCTGATCACCCGGTTCGGCGGGCACAGCATGGTCGACCAGATGGAAGACGAGGTACGCCAGCTGGGGCGTTCCTTCGGCAGGACCTCCGTGGAGGGGTAGCCATGACCGTTCACTTCCGTCGCGCGGGCAGCGGTGAGCCGCTCGTGCTCATCCACGGCATCGGCCACCGCCACCAGGCCTGGGAACCGGTGTTCGACCGGTTGACCGCCCACCACGAGGTGATCGCGCTCGACCTGCCCGGCTTCGGGAACTCCCCGGTGCCCGACGCCGGCATGCCCGCCGACATGGCCGGCACCGTCGCCGGGATCCTGCCGGTCCTGACCGGGTGGGGGCTGGAGCGCCCGCACGTGGCCGGCTACAGCCTCGGAGGGGCGATCAGCCTGGAACTCGCCGCCACCGGGGCGGTCGCCTCGGCCACCGCCTTCTCCCCCGCCGGCTTCTTCACCCCCGCGGAGCGCCGACGGGCCCTGGCCGTCCTCACGATGTTGCGAGCCAACTCGTACCTGCCCACCCCGATCATGCGGGTCGCCCTGCGCTCGGCGTACCTGCGGGCGATGTGCTTCGCGCCGCTGGTGGCCCGTCCGAGGCTGTTGGACGTCGACCGCGCGCTGGGCGACGCGCTCGCCCTACGGCGTGGGCTCGGCTTCAGCGCCGTGGCCAGGGCCGCCCGCGACTACCGCTTCGACGGTCTCCGGCTGGCCGACACGACGGTGCCGGTGACCATCGGCTGGGGTGACTGCGACCGGATCTTCGGCGTACACCAGGCCGAGCGCGCCCGGGCCGGCCTGCCGGCGGCCCGGGTGGTGACGATGCCCGGCTGCGGGCACGTGCCGATGAGTGACGACCCGGATCTGGTCGCCGCGCTCATCCTGGAGACGACCGGTGCCGTGCCCCGCACCGATCGACCGGATCGGGTGGGTCAGGAACATCACTTCACAGAATAAAAACTTGCAGGATCCGCAAGTTGCCTTCTAGCCTCCCCGGGTGACCGATACCGACCAGGCCGCCACCGGGCGTCGTGACCGCAAGAAGCGGCAGACGCGGGCCGCGCTGACCGCCGCCGCGCTGCGGCTGGTCGCCGAACGCGGCCTGGAGCACGTGACGGTGGAGGAGATCAGCGAGGCCGCCGACGTCTCCTCGCGCACCTTCTTCAACTACTTCACCTGCAAGGACGAGGCGCTCACCGACGATCCGGCGCTCGACGGCACGCCGGTCGTGGCGCGGCTGGCCACCGCCCCGCAGGAGGTGCCGGCGTTGCAGGCCGTGCGACTCGCCCTCGACGAGGCGGTCGACACGATGCAGGCCGACCGGGAGTTGTGGCGACTGCGGTTGGCGGTCATCGCCCAGAACCCCGCGCTGCTGCCCCGGCTGATGGCGGGGAACATCGAGACCGAGCGGGCCATGATCACGACCATCGCCGCCCGCCTCGGCGTCGATCCCGACCACGGCCACCCGGCGCTGGTCACCGCTGTGGCCGGCGCGACCTTCCGCACCGCGATGCTGCGCTGGGCCGCCGACGACGACAGCCGGCCCCTGCGCGACTTCGTGGACGAGTCGTTCGCCGCGGTCGCCGCCGGCCTGCCGGATCCACCACACCCGGCCTGACCACCAGTCTCCGCCCCGGTGCACCGGCTCCGGGGCCAGCCACTCCGACAAGACCCCGAAAAGAGAGCGTCAATGACCACAACCGCCCCGCCCGCTGACGTGGCCGATGTCAGCACGCGCATGTCGCGTCGGGAGGTTCTTCAGGCCCTCTCCGGCCTGATGGTCGGCATGTTCGTGTCCATCCTCGCCTCCACGGTGGTGGCGAACGCGCTGCCGCGGATCATCGCCGACCTGAACGGCAGCCAGACCGTCTACACCTGGATCGTCACCAGCGAACTGCTCGCCATGACGGCGACCGTGCCGCTCTGGGGCAAGATGGCCGACCTCTACAGCAAGAAGCTGCTGATCCAGCTGTCGCTGGGGCTGTTCGTGGTGGGTTCACTGATCGCGGGCTTCACGCCGAACGTCGAGGTGCTGCTGATCAGCCGGGTCGTACAGGGCATCGGCGCCGGCGGCATGACGGCGCTGGCCACGATCGTCATGGCGGCGATGATCCCGCCCCGTGAGCTGGGCCGCTACGCCGGCATCTTCGGCGCGGTCTTCGGCGTCGGCACCATCGCCGGTCCGCTGATCGGTGGCCTGCTCGTCGACACGTCCTGGTTGGGCTGGCGGTGGTGCTTCCTGATCGGGGTTCCGTTCACCATCCTGTCCATCGTCCTGCTCCAGCGCACCCTGCACCTGCCGGTCGTCCGTCGCAAGGCAAAGATCGACTGGCTGGGCGCCCTGCTCATCACCACGGGCGTCTCCACGCTGCTGATCTGGTCGTCCCTGGCCGGGAACAAGTTCGACTGGGCCTCCGGCTGGACGGCCCTGATGGTCATCGGCGGTCTGGTTCTGCTGGCGCTGGCCGTGGTCGTCGAGTCGCGGGCGGCGGAGCCGATCGTCCCGCTGAGCATCTTCCGCAACCGCACGGTCTCCCTGGCCACCATCGCCAGCGTGCTGGTCGGTGTCGCGATGTTCGGCGGCACCGTCTTCCTGTCCCAGTACTTCCAGATCTCGCTGGGCAAGTCACCCACCGTCGCGGGCCTGATGAGCCTCCCGATGATCTTCGGTCTGCTCGTCTCGTCGACGGTGGCCGGCCAGCTCATCACGAAGTACGGCCGGTGGAAGGCGTACCTGGTGGCCGGCGCCGCCGTGATGACCGTCGGGATGCTGCTGCTGGGCACCATCGACGCCAACACCAGCGTCGTCGTCCTGTCGATCTACATGGCCGTGCTGGGCGTCGGCGTCGGCATGCTCATGCAGAACCTCGTGCTCGCCGCGCAGAACGACGTGCCGGCCCACGAGCTCGGTGCCACCACCTCCGTGCTGACGTTCTTCCGTAGCATGGGCGGCGCGATCGGGGTCAGCGCCCTCGGCGCGGTCCTGGCGAACCGGGTGACCTCGCTGACGGCCGAGCGGCTCGGCCCGGCCGCGGCCGGTGGCGGCTCCGCCGAGGTGCCCGACCTGTCCACCCTGCCCGAGCCGGTGCTGCGCATCGTGCAGGACGTGTACGGCACGGCCACCGCGGACCTGTTCCTGGTCGGCGCCCCGATCGCGCTGATCGCGCTGATCGTCGTGCTGTTCATCAAGGAAAAGCCGCTCCACACCCTCAGCGGGGACGAACGACGCGCACAGGAGGAAGCAGCCGCGAAGGCGGCGACTCACTGAGCTGCGCCTGTGCGAACGGGGGCGGGCCGAAATGGCCCGCCCCCGTCTCTGCGCGCTCCGCCGGCACGCCGTCGTCGCTGGCCACCGGTGCCGTGGCCGCGTTTTTCGGTAACCACAAGCTGCCGACCGGTTGGCACGTAACGTGAGGTACAGCCGGTCAACGGCTGACGCCAGACGTGCGCCGGGCCGCCACTGCGGCGGCGCCGCTCGGCACACTGCCGTGGGTCCGGCGAGATTACCGACCCGGCGGTGATCCGGGTACGCGTGGATTCTGCCCAGTGGGCACTGTGACGGTGCGAGGCTTCGGCCTGCTCTGCGCCACCGTCGGCCCACGCAGCCGCAGGAGGTGCGGACGATGCCCATGCTGTCGGTATTCGATCCTCGGCACACGGTCGCTCCACCGGGATACAGCCGCTGGCTCATCCCGACCGCGGCGCTGGCCGTGCATGTCTGCATCGGGCAGGTCTACGCGACGAGCGTCTACAAGAACTCCCTGATCGCGCACTTCGACGCCAGCCAGACGGCGATCGGGGCGATCTTCAGCATCGCCATCGTCATGCTGGGTTCGTCCGCCGCCGTGGGTGGCCGGTGGGTGGAGCGCAACGGACCGCGCCGGGCGATGTTCGTCTCCGCCTGTTTCTGGGCCGCCGGGTTCCTGATCGGTGCGCTCGGCATCGCGACCAAGCAACTGTGGCTCCTCTACCTCGGGTACGGCGTCGTCGGCGGCATCGGGCTCGGCATCGGCTACATCTCGCCGGTCTCCACGCTGATCAAGTGGTTCCCGGACCGGCCCGGCCTCGCGACCGGCCTGGCCATCATGGGTTTCGGCGGCGGTGCCCTGGTCGCCGGCCCGCTCGCGCGCCAGCTGCTCTCCCTGTACGACCCCGGCTACAACCCCGCCAACCCGGCCGCGGTGGCATCAGGGCACGCCCTGGTGGCACTCTTCGTCACGTTCGCCATCGGATACTTCGTGATCATGATGTTCGGGCCGTTCAACGTCCGCGTACCCGCGCCGGACTGGCGGCCCGCCGGGTTCGACCCCACGCGCGTCGCCAGCAAGCCGCTGGTGACACGGGCGAGCGTGTCCGCGTCGAACGCCGTACGCACCCGTTCGTTCTGGTTGCTGTGGATCGTGCTGTTCTGCAACGTCACCGCGGGCATCGGCATCCTGGAACAGGCCAGCCCGATGATCCAGGACTTCTTCCGGGACAACGGCGTCAGCGCCGTCTCGGTGTCGGCGGCGGCCGGTTTCGTGGGCGTGCTGTCGCTGTTCAACATGGCCGGACGGTTCGTCTGGTCGACGACGTCCGACCTCATCGGCCGCAAGCCCATCTACATGGTCTACCTCGGCGTGGGCATGGTGCTCTATGCGCTGCTGGCCATCGCCGGTCACGCCGCGACGGCGGTCTTCGTGCTGATCGCCGCCGCCATCATCTCGTTCTACGGCGGCGGTTTCGCCACTGCCCCCGCCTACCTGCGGGACCTGTTCGGCACCTTCCAGGTCGGCGCCATCCACGGCCGACTCCTGACCGCCTGGTCGGCGGCGGGCATCGCCGGGCCGCTGATCGTCAACGGGATCCTCGACACGCAGGGCAAGCCCGGCACCCTCACCGCGTCGGCGTACCGGCCCGCGCTGTTCACCATGGTCGGCGTCCTCGCCATCGGCTTCATCGCCAACCTGTTGGTCCGCGCCGTGCCGGAGCGGTTCCACGAACCCGACCGGGGGCCTACCTCGCCGGTGGCGCGTGCCACGGTGACCGAGCCGGTCGCCCTGGGCCCGGAAAGTCAACCGTCGGTGCCGAAGCAGGTCGGCAACCAGACCGGGCGCCTCTGGCTCTCGTGGCTGCTCGTCACGGCGCTGCTCGGATACGGCATCGTCCAGACCGCCATCACCGCCGCGAAGCTGTTCACCGGCTGATGTCAGCCGCGCCGCTGGTGGCTGGCTGACCGCCGACACGCCCCGGGCCACCCACCAGCTAGGTGGGTGGCCCGGGGCGTTCCGCGCGCGCTAACGGCCGGCCGTCGGCCCGTGCTGGTCGAGCCGCTCCCGTTGCGGCAGGACCGTGTACTTCGGATCGCGCGCGGACACCCTGCCGGCCTCGAAGACGCCGAACCGGGTGGCGACGGACGATGCCACGAGGGCCGCGCCGGCGACGGCCGACAGGATTCTGCTGCGCCGGTTGACCAGTGCGGCGACGGTGCCCACCGCGAGCAGCGCGCGCCCCGCCCGGACCAGTCGGCCGCTGCGTCCGTGGGCGTAGGGCTCGCCGGTCACGCCCAGCCGCTCCATCCGGCGACCGCCGACAAGTTCGATGGTCGCGGCGGCCAGGGCGAGTCGCCGCAGCGGGGCGGTCTCCGCGGCCGGTGCCGCGATCAGCCCGACCCCGGACGCGGCGGCAAGCGCGCTGCCGGCGAAGACGAACGGCAACGACGGGTACGCGTCGTGCCAGGACGGTACGGCGGTGTCGGCGAGCAGCACCCCGGTGTAGGTGGCCAGCGCCGGCGCGGTGGCCGCGGCGGCCAGACCGGCGATGTCACCGACGGGCGGCGCCAGTCGGCGGGCGAGCCCGAGCGCGCCGTGCTGTGGAAGCAGCGGCGCGAGCTCGGCGACCGCGGCCACGCCGGCCATCGGTCCGAACGCGGCGAGGATCCAGGTGCCGACCGACATCGGCGAGGTCAGCTTCGCCACCCGGAGCATGTGGTGGAACCGGGCTGGCCGCCCGAGGTCGTGAACCAGCAGGTACGTGCTGGCGGCGACCCCGCCGAGGGCCGTCCAGCGGCTCACCGTCCGCAGTCCGGGCCGTCCGGTCAGTTGGGCGCCCGCGCCGATCAGGGCGCTCCCCGCGGCGAGGCCGCCGGTGAACAGGTAACCGGCGATGTCGTGCTTCCACACCGGCGGCTTGAGGACCGGCCGGCCGTAGTAGGAGCTGAAGTCGGCGGGCGGCACGGTCAGCTGTTCGCCGCCGTGGCCACGCCCTCGACCGGCCTGGTGCTGCCTGTCGGGTCGCGTCGTGTCCGTCATGGCCGCCTGCCCAGAAACGCGACCGCGGTGGCGGCAGCCATCGTCATCGCCGCGAGCCCGGCGCGTTTCCACATGGCCGGCAGGTCGCGGGTGGTCACGACCGGGTCCGGTGGCAGCCCGTACACCTCCGGCTCGTCCAGGAGCAGGAAGAACGCGCCGTCACCACCCACCCCGTCGTTCGGGTCGTGCCCGTACAACCGCGCCTCGGGCACCCCCCGCTCGTGCAGGGTCGCCACCCGCGCCGCCGCCCGCTCCCGCAACTCCTCCAACTCCCCGTACTGGATCGACTCCGTCGGACACGCCTGCGCACACGCCGGGGTCATCCCCACACCCAACCGGTCGTAGCACAGCGTGCACTTCCACGCCCGACCGTCGTCCTTACGCTGATCGATCACCCCGTACGGGCAGGCGGAGATGCAGTAACCACACCCGTTGCAGATGTCCTCCTGCACCACCACCGTGCCGAACTCCGTGCGGAACAAGGAACCCGTCGGACAGACATCCAGACACGCCGCATGCGTGCAGTGCTTGCACACATCCGACATCATCAGCCACCGAAAATCCGTACGCCCCTCGGCGCCGGTGCCCCGACCCGGCGGCTGCGCACCCGGCATCCCGAGGAACTCCGACCCACCCGACATCCGGGCCGCCGCTCCCGGCGAGCCGCTCGGCAGACCCGGGTACGTTCCGGTGTCGGTGCTGGTGTGCGCCGCGACCTCCGCCGTCGCCGGGCTGACCGGCGGCCCGTCCGGAGTGTCGAGGAACGCCGGGGTCGCCCAACCGGCCGGGCGGGGCTGCTCGACGAACGCGACGTGCCGCCACGAGTTCGCGGTCAGCGCCCCGGTGTTGTCGTACGACATGCCCAGCAGATCCCGGCCGCTCTCCGGGACGAGGTTCCATTCCTTGCAGGCCACCTCGCAGGCCTTGCAGCCGATGCAGACGCTGGTGTCGGTGAAGAACCCCATCCGCGGCGGGGCGTCGACGTAGCCGGCGTCGGGCGCCGGGTCGAGTGGGCCGTACAGGCTGTTGACATGGGGCATCGTCAGACCTCCGGGTCGCGGCCGCTGTCGGCGACGTCGGTCGTGACCTGCGGTGGATAGTGCGGGCCGAGATCCCCGGACCGTCGCTGGTAGTCGGCGACGAGGTCCAGCAACTCCTGGCCCCGCGGTCGTCGACCGGGCCGGACGTCGCAGGTGCCGACCTTGCTCTCCTGGATCAGGACGTTGGGATCGAGGCTGATGCCGAACAGGTCGTTGGCCGAGTCGCCGGTCACCAGACCCTCGAACCCGAAGTGGTACGGCAGCCACACCTGGTGGATGATCCGACCGTCCACCCGCAGGGGCGTGAGCCGGTCGGTCACCAGCACCTTCGCCTCGACGGCCGCGCGCGTGGTGATCAGGTGGGCCCAGCCCAGGTGGTTCAGCCCGACCTCGGCGGCCAACTCGGGGGACACCTCGACGAACATCTCCGGTTGCAGTTCGGCCAGCGGGCGGACCATCCGGCTCATCCCGCCGGCGGTGTGGTGCTCGGTGAGCCGGCTGACCGTGAACACGTACGGGAAGACCTGACTGTGCTCTTCCGGCGGGCTCGGATTGAGCGTGTTGATCGGATGGGTGTAGACCTTGCGGGTCGGGTTGGCCTGCTGCCGGTACAGCGGGTTGCGCACCGGCGACTCGACCGGCTCGTAGTGCGTGGGCATCGGCCCGTCGAGCACGCCGGTGGGCGCGTACAGCCAGCCCTTGCCGTCGCCCTGAAGGACGAACGGGTCGTCGCCGGCGAGCCCCGCCACGCCCGAGGAGTCCGCGGGCGGCCGGTACGACGGTGGCTTGGTCTTCTCGAAGTCCGGCACGTCGTAGCCGGTCCACTCGCCCTTGTCCGGGTCCCACCAGACGTACCTCTTGCGCTCGCTCCACGGATTACCGTCCGGGTCCGCGGACGCGCGGTTGTAGAGGATCCGCCGGTTCGCCGGCCAGGCCCAACCCCACTCGGCGGCCACCCAGTCCTGCTCGTGCCGGGACTTGCGCCGCGCGGCCTGGTTCACCCCGTCGGCGTACACCCCCGTGTAGATCCAGCAGCCGCCGGCGGTGGAGCCGTCGTCCTTCATCTCGGTGAACGTCGACAACGGCCGGCCGCTGGCCACCTCGTAGCCGTTGATCTCGTACAGCACCGCCTCGGCGCTCGGCTCGGCGTTCGGGCCGTGCGTCGGGTAGTTCCAGTTCAGGTCGAGCAGTGCCCGGTCGCGGGGTCGGGTCGACGTGGCCAACCGTTCCCGGATGATCCGCCCGAGGTGGTAGAAGAACCACAGCTCGGAACGGGCGTCGCCTGGTGGCTCGACGGCCTTTTCCCGCCACTGCAACAGCCGCTGCGTCTGGGTGAAACTGCCCTCCTTCTCCACGTGCGAGGCGGCGGGCAGGAAGAACACCTCCGTACGGCACTCCTCGGGCACGATCTCGCCGGTCTCGATCTCCGGCGCGTGCTGCCAGAACGTGGCGCTCTCGATCTCGAACAGGTCGCGGACCACCAGCCAGTCCAGGTTGGCCATGCCGAGGCGCTGGGCCCGCCCGTGCGCCGAGCCGACCGCCGGGTTCTGCCCCAGCAGGAAGTACCCCTTGATCTTCCCGTCGATCATGTCCAGCACCTGCTGGTACGTGCCGTGATCGCCGGTCATCCGCGGCATGTAGCCGTAGCAGTAGTCGTTCTCGGCGGTGGCCGCGTCCCCCCAGTACGCCTTGAGGAGGTTCACCCCGTAGGTGCGGGCGTTGCCCCAGAAGCCCTTCTGCCCCGGATGCCGAATGCTGTCCACCCAGTCGTCCAGGGTCGGGTGGTCGGAGTGGTGCGGCATCGGCAGATAGCCGGGCAGCAGATTGAACAGGGTCGGAATGTCGGTGGAGCCCTGGATGCTGGCGTGCCCGCGCAACGCCATGACTCCACCGCCCGGGCGACCCACGTTGCCGAGCAGCAGCTGGATGATCGCCCCGGTACGGATGTACTGCACCCCGACGCTGTGCTGCGTCCAGCCCACCGAGTAGACGAGCATGCCGGTGCGCTCCCGGCCGGAGTTCCGCGTCCAGGCCTCGGCCAGCTCCAGGAACTTCTCCTGCGAGATGCCGCAGACCCGCTCGACCATCTCCGGTGTGTAGCGCGCATAGTGCCGCTTGAGGATCTGGTAGACGCAGCGCGGATGCTGCAACGTCTCGTCCCGTTCGGTCTGCCCGTTCACCGGCGCGCCGTGTGACTCGTGCTCCAGCCCGGCGGCGGTTTCCCGCTGTGTCTCGGTGTCCCGGGTCGCGGCGTTCTGGCCGTTTCCCGCGTACCGCCAGCTCTTCTGGTCGTAGCTGGCGTTCTCCTCCTTGAAGCCGGAGAAGAGGCCGTGCATGTCCTCGGTGTCGCGGTACTCCTCGGTCACGATCGTGGCGGCGTTCGTGTAGGAGATCACGTACTCCCGGAAGTCGAGTTCGTTCTCCAGGATGTACCGCACCACCCCGCCCAGCAGCGCGATGTCGGTGCCCGCCCGGATCGGCAGGTACCCGTCAGCCAGCGCGCTGGTGCGGGTGAACCGGGGGTCGACGTGGAAGACCTTCGCGCCGCGGCGCTTGGCCTCCATCACCCACTGGAAGCCCACCGGGTGCGCCTCGGCCATGTTCGAGCCCTGGATGACGATGACGTCGGAGTTGGCCAGGTCCTGCTGGAACTGGGTGGCGCCGCCGCGACCGAAGCTGGTCCCCAGACCGGGGACGGTGGCGGAGTGTCAAATACGGGCCTGGTTCTCGATCTGGAGCGCCCCCATCGCGGTGAACAACTTCTTGATGAGGTAGTTCTCCTCGTTGTCCAGCGTCGCCCCGCCCAGGCTGGAGATACCCAGCGTCCGGTTGAGCGGTCGGCCCTCGGCGTCGACGTCCTCCCACGTCTCGTCCCGGGCCGCCAACACCCGATCGGCGATCATGTTCATCGCCGTGTCGAGGTCCAGGTCCTCCCACTCGGTGCCGTACGGCCGGCGGTAGCGGACCGTGGTCTGTCGCAACGGGCTGGTCACCAGGCTCTTGCTGGCCGCGCCCTTCGGGCAGAGCCGACCACGCGAGATCGGGCTGTCCGGGTCGCCTTCGATCTGGCTGACCTGCCCGTCCTTGACGTACACCCGCTGGGCGCAGCCTACGGCGCAGTAGGGACAGACGGACTTGGCCACCGAATCGGCGGTGTCGGTGCGGGCGGTGAGCGACAGTGAGCCCGCGGACTTGGACGCGGCGCCCCGGCCGAGCGGGTCCGTGCCGGTCAGCTGGCGATAGACCGGCCAGCCTTCGAACCAGCTGCGCACCCCCATCGCCGCACCTTCCCGACTAATCACACCAAATATGAACAGCCTGACACTAGACGAGGTGCCAGCCCGGTCGCAGCGAGATCAGCAGAGACAGGCCTCCCCCGGCCCTTTTCGCACAGGCCGGGAAAGGCATGGTGTATGGAACCGGCGAGGACATGGCGTCAGCGCGCGGGCCGGCGATCCCACAACACCAGGCCGGCGAGCAGCATCGCGACGCCCACACCGATCATTCCCCACCCCACCGCCGTGCGCGCGCCGGCGTCCAGGTGGCCCGCCACGATCCACCCGCCGTCGATCCCGAACGCCAGCGGCATCACCCCCTGCGGGATCACCGGGATCCACCCCACCGTCAGCAACCCCAGCGCCCACGCGGTCGCCGTGTTCTCCCGATACCACTGCACGTTCCACGTCAGCGGGATCACCGTCTCCGGGGGCCGGCTCCGCTGACCGGCCGCGGCGAGCACCTCCGGGCCGCGCCGGCCGAGGCGGTCGTCGGCCAGCCACACGCCGCCCCACCAGGCGGCAGCGCCGCACAACAGCCCGACCAGCGGCAGAAGCGGCGCCGCCTCCGGCGGGCCCCAGACCGCCAGCGCGAGCACCGGCGCCGCGGCGAGCAGCCCACCAGCGGTGGCAACCAGCACGCTGACGATGTCGGTCGGGTTGTCGGCCGAGGTGGGATGCCGTGGGTCGGCCACCGGGCGCACCCGCAGCAGCGACACCCACACCGGCACCGACGCACCCGCGCCGAGCAGAGCCGGCAGGGTGGAGAGCGCGGTCAGCGCGTCGACCCGGGGCGCGAGGATGACGCCGGCGACGGTCAGCAGCACCCCGATCGGGGTGACCACAAGCAACCACGCCAAGGCCCGACCCCGAACCTCGGCACGTTCGCCGCCCGGCGTGGTGAGCGGCAGCCACAGTGCGGTGCCGTCCAGTCCGACCAGCCCCGCCGACATCGCCGCCGCGCCGAGCACGGCGAGCGGTCCGGCCCACGGCAGCAGCAGATCCACGTCGGACAACAGCGGAAGGCCGGCGAGCAGCGCCCCGTACACCACCGCGAACGCCAGATACTGCAGGCGCAGCGGATGCCGCATCCAGGCACGGGCCTCCCGGCCCGTAACCGCCCGCGTCGCCGCCGGCACCCACCCCAGCCGCTCGCGCCTGGCTCCGACCGGTGACGCCGCCGTGGTCGCACGCGGCCGGAACGGCACGCCGGCGATGAGCACCCGTCGGACGAGCATGATGTACGCGGCGGCGCAGAGCGCCACGATGCCCACCAGGGTCGCCAGCATCCGCACCCCTTGCCCGGTCGGCCCTGTCGCGGCGGTGATCGGCCAACCGCTCGGCACGTACGCCATGGCCCGGACCACTCCCTCGGGCGCTGCCGTGAGCAGGACCGACACCCACGGGAAGACCGCCCAGAGCGACCCGGCGACTCCCATCGCCGTACCGGTGAAGATGCCAGTGAGCAGCGCCCCGACCGGACCGCCGGCGTGGCCGACGACCTCCAGTGCGATGGCCGAGCCGATCAGCCCGAGCAGCCAGAGCAGCACCGCACCGGAGGCGGTGACGAGGACCGCGACAGTGCCGTGCCGAGCGGCGTGCACCGGCAGCGCGGCGAGCGCCACCAGCGAGACGGCCGGACCGATGCCGATCGCCGACGCGGCGAGCAGACCGATCGCGGCCGGGACGCCGCCGATCGGCTCCAACCGCAGGTGGGCCGGACGGACCCGACCGCGCCCACCGCCGAGCAGCAGCGGCAACACGATCCAGCCGAGAACCCACGCCCCGGCGAGCAGACCGAGGGTGTGCTGGTCGCCGCGGAGCGCGTACCAGATCAGCCAGGCCGCCGCGAGCAGTCCGCCCAGACCGGCCACCGCGGGCCCTGGATGCTCGCGCAGCGAGCGACGCAGCATTGTCGCCCGCATCCGGGCCGGTACCGCGACCGCGCTGAGGGCCCCGGCCGGCGGACCGGCGGTGGCGGGTGCCGCGCTCATCGTGCCCCGGTCAGCCAGTCCAGACCGGCGCTGCCGGAGGCCTCGGCGCCGACCAGCTCGACGAACCGGTCCTCGAGGCTGCTGCCGGCGGCGACCTCGGCGACCGGTCCGGCGGCGACCACCCGGCCCTGATGGATCACGGTCACCTCGTCGCACATCTGCTCGACCAGCAGCATCGAGTGGGTGGACAGCACACAGGTGCCGCCGCCGGCCACGAACCGGCGCAGCACACGGCGAATGGTGGCCGCGGAGACCGGGTCGACCGCCTCGAACGGTTCGTCGAGCACGAGCAGCCGGGGCGCGTGCAGCAGCGCCTGGGCGAGACCGAGCTTCTTGCGAGTGCCGGTGGAGCAGTCGGCGAGTGGTGTGCCGGCCCCCTTGGCCAGACCGAGCACCTCGATCAGTTCGGCAGCACGGTCGGTGGCCGCGGCCCGACGCAGCCCGCGCAGGCCGCCGGTGTAGCGCAGCAGTTCGGCGCCGGTGAGGCGTTCCGGGAAGTCGAGGCCGTCGGGCAGCACGCCGGTCAGCGCGCGGGTCAGGCCGCGGTCGCGCAGCGCGTCGTGGCCGAGGATCCGGATCTCCCCGGAGTCCGGGGTGAGCAACCCGACCGCCATCCCGATGGTGGTGGACTTGCCGGCGCCGTTGGGCCCGACGATGCCGTGAAACGTGCCCGTGTGGACGGTCAGATCGATGCCGTCCACCGCGCGATGCGCCGCGAAGGTCTTGACCAGGCTGCGGATCTCGAGTGCCGGGGGGATCACGCGCCGAGCATAGGTGACCCTGCGCGGCCTCGTGGCCCGCTGCTCACCGGTCGCCGGCCCTGCGCGTGACGATCCAGTTCGGTCAGGTGTGGTGGATCGGGGTCGCCAGGTCGCTGAGCGGGCGACCCGACCCACCCCAGGTCTGGGCGGTGATCTCGGCGGCGATCGCCACGGCGGTCTCCTCCGGTGTCCGCGCGCCCAGGTCCAGCCCGATCGGCGAGCAGAGCCGGGCCAGCGCGGTCTCGCTCACGCCCGCCTCGCGCAGCCGGCGCATCCGGTCGTCGTGTGCGCGACGGCTGCCCATCGCGCCGATGTAGCGGGCGGGTGTGCGGAGGGCGACCTGAAGCAGTGGCACGTCGAACTTGGGGTCGTGGGTCAGGACGCAGAGCACCGTGCGGTCGTCGACCGTCGTCGACTCCAGGTACTTGTGCGGCCACTGGACGACCAGGTCGTCGGCGTCGGGGAACCGCGCGCGGGTGGCGAACACGGGACGGGCGTCGCAGACCGTGACGTGGTAACCGAGGAACGTGCCGATCCGGGCCATCGCGGCGGCGAAGTCGATCGCACCGAAAATAATCATCCGGGGTGGCGGCACGTACGACTGGACGAACACGGACACCTCGTCGAGTCGCTCCTCCCCCTGGCGGCCGAGGTGGACCATGCCCGTGGCGCCGAGGGCGAGCATGCCGGCGGCCTGCCGGGCCACCGCGTCATTCAGGTTGGCCGCGCCGAGGGTGCCCGCGACCCGGTCCGGCCAGATCACCAACTGCGCGTTCTCGACCGAGGCCGTGGCGACCGGCCGGCCGTCCCGGATCGCCGCGAGCACCTCGTCGGACCCGGTCATCGCGACGTCCGGCTGGACCAGCACCTCGATCGTGCCGCCGCAGGTCAGGCCGACATCGAACGCGTCGTCGTCGCTGACGCCGTAGGTCTGGGTGCGGGCCCGGCCGGTCTCGACCGCCGTCCGGCAGAGCTCGTAGACGGCGCCCTCGACGCACCCGCCCGAGATGCTGCCCAGGACCTCGCCGCCGGCGGAGACCGCCATGGCCGCGCCCGGCCGCCGGGGCGCCGACTGCCAGGTCCGGACGACGGTCGCGACGGCGAATGGAAGGCCGGCGGCGCGCCAGCCGGTCAGTCCGTCGACGATGTCCCGCATGGCCGCACGATCCGCGAGCGCGGGCGGCACCGTCAACGGCGACCTAAGCAGTTGCTTAGGTCGCCGTTGACTTCGGCCGGCGTCCGGATCAGATTTTCCGGGACCACGGAGGTGCGACATGCAGGTGCCGGCACCGTTCGAGTACGAGCGAGCCACCAGTGTGGACCATGCCATCGGCCTGCTGGAGCGGCTGGGCAGCACCGCCCGGCTGATCGCCGGAGGGCACAGCCTGCTGCCGATGATGAAGCTCCGGCTGGCCAACTTCGACTACCTCATCGACATCAACGATCTGCACGGCGAGCTCGGCTACATCGAGACAGGTCCGGACGAGGTACGGATCGGCGCGCTCACCCGACATCGGGAGCTGCTCGAGTCCACCCAACTCGCCGCGGCGTTCCCCATCTTCGCCGACGCCGAGCGGGTGATCGCGGACCCGGTGGTGCGTAACCGGGGCACGCTGGGCGGCTCGCTCTGCCAGGCCGACCCGTCCGAGGACCTCTCGGCGGTCTGCACCACCCTGGACGCGAGGTGCGTGATTCGCGGCCCGGGCGGCGCCGAACGGGTCGTGTCGATGGAGGAGTTCCACGTCGGGCCGTACGAGACGGCGGTCGCGGACGGCGAGATGCTCATCGAGGTGCGGCTGCCGGTGCGGCCCGGATGCGGCAGCGCGTACGAGAAGGTCGAGCGCCGGGCCGGCGACTGGGCGGTGGTGTCGGCCGGCGCGGCGGTGTGGGTCGACGGCGGCACGATCGTCGACGCCCGGGTCGGGCTCGCGGCGGTCGGCCCGAACACGACCGGCATCCCGGAGATCTCGGCGGCGCTGCGCGGGCGGGAGCCCTCTGAGAGCATGTTCGAGCAGGCCGGCGCGATCGCCGCGGCCAGCTGCGATCCGGTGACCGACCAGCGCGGCAGCGTCGACTACAAGCGGCATCTGGCCGCCGAGCTGACCAGACGGACCCTGCGCCGGGCCGTCGAGCGGGCGAGGAGCTGAGCATGCAGGTCACGATGACCGTCAACGACGTCGAGGTCACCCGGGAGATCGAGGCCCGGCTGCTGCTGGTGCACTTCCTGCGGGACGTGCTGGGCCTGACCGGCACACACTGGGGCTGCGACACCAGCAACTGCGGCACCTGCGTGGTCTGGCTGGACGGCGAGCCGGTGAAGTCGTGCACGGTGCTCGCCGCGATGGCCGGCGGCCATCAGGTGCGTACCGTCGAGGGCCTCGCCAAGGGCGCCCAGCTCGACCCGGTCCAGGAGGGCTTCATGCAGTGCCACGGCCTGCAGTGCGGCTTCTGCACGCCGGGAATGATGATGACCGCCCGAGCGCTGCTCGACCGGAACCCGGATCCGAGTGAGACGGAGATCCGGGAGGCGATCTCGGGTCAGATCTGCCGGTGCACGGGTTACGCCACCATCGTGCGGTCGGTGCGATGGGCCGCCGTGGCCGAGGCGGAGGCCGCCGCCCGGGTCGCCGAGACCACCGAATCGAGCGAGGCCGGCGAGATCGCCGACGCCGGCCAGACTGCGGGGGCCGTCGCATGACCACCGTGCACGAGCGCGCGGACACGTTCCACGACAACGACCAGAAACCCGTCGGGTACGGCCGGATGCTCCGCAAGGAGGACCCGCGGTTCCTGCGCGGTCGCGGCCGGTACGTCGACGACGTCCAACTACCCGGCATGCTGCACCTGGCCATCCTCCGGGCTCCGGTGGCGCACGCCCGGATCGTCAGCATCGACACGAGCGCCGCCGAGGCGTCGCCCGGGGTCCGGGCGGTGGTGACCGGGGCGATGCTGGCGCAGCAGGGCCTGGCCTGGATGCCGACCCTCTCCAACGACGTGCAGGCCGTGCTCGCCACCGACAAGGTGCGCTTCCAGGGCCAGGAGGTCGCGTTCGTCGTCGCCGACGACCGGTACGCGGCGCGCGACGCGTTGGAGCTGATCGACGTCGAGTACGACGTCCTCGATCCGGTGATCGACGCCCGCCGTGCGTTGGCGCCGGACGCTCCGCTCATCCGCGACGACCTTGAGGGAAAGACGAACAACCACTGCTTCGACTGGGAGACCGGCGACGAGGCGGCCACCGATGCGGTGTTCGCGCGCGCCGACGTCGTGGTCAGCCAGGATCTCGTCTACCCCCGGGTGCACCCGGCGCCGATGGAGACCTGCGGGGCGGTCGCCGACTTCGACGCCGTCGACGGCAAGCTGCGGCTCTGGTCCACCACCCAGGCGCCGCACGCGCACCGCACCCTCTACGCCATCGTGGCCGGCATCCCGGAACACAAGATCCAGGTGATCGCGCCGGACATCGGCGGCGGGTTCGGCAACAAGGTGCCGATCTACCCCGGGTACGTCTGCGCGATCGTCGCCTCGATCGTCACGGGCAAACCGGTGAAGTGGATGGAGGACCGGTCGGAGAACCTGATCAGCACGGGCTTCGCCCGCGACTACATCATGCGTGGTGAGATCGCGGCGACCCGGGACGGCCGGATCCTCGGCATCCGTACCAACGTGCTGGCCGACCACGGCGCGTTCAACGGCACCGCCGCGCCGGTGAAGTACCCGGCCGGCTTCTTCGGGGTCTTCACCGGCAGCTACGACATCGAGGCCGCCTACTGCCGGATGACGGCGGTCTACACCAACAAGGCGCCCGGCGGGGTCGCGTACGCCTGCTCGTTCCGGATCACCGAGGCGGTCTACCTGGTCGAGCGGATCGTCGACTGTCTCGCCGACGAGCTGGGCATGGACCCGGCCGAACTGCGGCTGAAGAACTTCATTCAGCCGGAGCAGTTCCCGTACACGACGAAGACCGGCTGGGTGTACGACTCCGGCAACTACGAGCCGACCATGCGGCTGGCGATGGACATGGCCGGCTACGCCGAGCTGCGCCGCGAGCAGGAGGAGAAGCGCGCCCGCGGCGAGCTGATGGGCATCGGCATCGCGTTCTTCACCGAGGCGGTCGGCGCCGGACCCCGTAAGAACATGGACATTCTCGGGCTGGGCATGGCGGACGGCTGCGAGCTGCGCGTCCACCCGACCGGCAAGGCCGTGGTACGCCTCAGCGTGCAGTCCCAGGGCCAGGGGCACGAGACCACGTTCGCGCAGATCGTCGCCGAGGAGATCGGGATCCCGCCGGCCGACATCGAGGTGCTGCACGGCGACACCGACAACACCCCGTTCGGCCTCGGCACGTACGGCAGCCGCTCGACGCCCGTGTCGGGCGCGGCGGCCGCCCTGGTGGCCCGCAAGGTGCGCGACAAGGCCCGGATCATCGCCTCGGGCATGCTCGAGGTCTCGGTGGCGGACCTGGAGTGGGAGAAGGGCGCGTTCCACGTCAAGGGCGACCCGGGCACGTCGGTCACGATCCAGGACATCGCCATGCGCGCGCACGGCGCGGGTGACCTGCCCGAGGGCATCGAGGGCGGGCTGGAGGCGCAGATCTGCTACAACCCGTCGAACCTCACGTACCCGCACGGCGCGTACATCTGCGTGGTGGACATCGATCCCGGCACCGCGCAGGTGAAGGTGCGGCGGTTCATCGCGGTCGACGACTGCGGCACCCGGATCAACCCGATGATCATCGAGGGGCAGGTGCACGGCGGGCTGACCGACGGGGTCGGCATGGCGCTGATGGAGATGATCGCGTTCGACGAGGACGGCAACTGCCTCGGCGCGTCGCTGATGGACTACCTGATCCCCACGTCACTCGAGGTGCCCGACTGGGAGACCGGCTTCACCGTCACCCCGTCGCCGCACCACCCGATCGGCGCGAAGGGCGTCGGCGAGTCGGCGACGGTCGGTTCACCCCCGGCGATCGTCAACGCGGTCGTGGACGCCCTCAAGCCCTTCGGCGTACGGCACGCCGACATGCCGCTGACGCCGTCGCGGGTCTGGGACGCCATGCGCGGCCAGGCCCGGCCGCCGATCTGAGGGGCGGGGATGACCACGATCGCGGAACGTGCCCGGGAGCTGACCACCTCCCGGGAGCCGTTCGTGCACGCCACCGTCGTCCGCGCGCAGGAGCCGACGTCGGCCCGGCCGGGCGACGCCGCGGTGATCCGGGCGGACGGCTCGATCGAGGGCTTCGTGGGCGGGGTGTGCGCCGAGAGTTCGGTGCGGGCCGCCGCGCTCGACGCCCTGCGCGACGGTGACGCCCTGCTGCTGCGGGTGCTGCCGGACGGCGCCGAGCCGTTTCCGGAGACGCCGGGGGCACGGGTGGTGGTGAACCCGTGCCACTCCGGCGGCGCCGTCGAGGTCTTCCTCCGACCGATGCTGCCGGCGCCGATGCTGCGGGTGGTGGGTGACACGCCGATCGCCGCCGCGGTGGCGACACTGGCGGCCTTCCTGGACTTCGACGTCGTCACGTCGGACGACCGGCCCGGCTGCACCGCCGTCGTGGTGGCCGGACTGGGCCGCGGCGAGCAGGACGCGATCCGGGCCGCGCTGGACGCCGGCGTGGGGTTCGTCGCGCTGGTCGCCAGCGCCAGACGCGGCAAGGTCGTGCTCGACGAGCTGGGGTTGACCGACGTCGAACGGACCCGCGTCCACTCCCCCGCCGGGCTGGACATCGGCGCGCGTACGCCGCAGGAGATCGCGCTGTCCATCATGTCCGAGGTGGTCCGGGCGATCCGGGTGGACGGGCTGAGCCCGTCGTCGGGCGCGCCGGCCGCGCGGCCGCCGCAGGCCGTCGACCCGGTGTGCGGGATGACCGTGCTGGTCGGGCCGGAAACGCCGTACGCGCGGGTCGACGGGCAGGACGTCTGGTTCTGCTGCGCCGGCTGCCTCGCGCGTTTCACGGCGGCGTAGCCCGTGTTCACGACCGGACTGGTGCTCGCCGCGGGGGCGTCGGTTCGTCTCGGCGAGGCGAAGCAGTTGCTTCCGTACCGGGGACGGACGCTGCTCGACGCGACCCTTGAGCTGGCCCGCTCGTGCGGCTTCGACCAACTGCTCGTGACCCTCGGCGGCGCGGCGAGCGGAATCCGCGACCGGGTGGACCTCACCGGGTGCCAGGTCGTCGAGAATCCGGCGTTCAGCAGCGGCTGCGGGTCGTCGGTCAGCACGGCCGCCCGGGCGGTGGACCCGCGCGCCGACGCGCTCGTGCTGCTGCTCGGCGACCAGCCCGGTGTACGCGCGGCCGACGTCCACCGGGTCGCCACGGCGACCACCCCGCTGGCCGTGTGCCGGTATGCCGACGGCCTGGGCCATCCGTTCCGCTTCGGCCGCGAGGTCCTTCCCGAGCTGTACGACCTGCACGGCGACAAGGCCGTGTGGAAGCTGCTGCACTCCGGCCGCCACCCGGTGACCGAGGTGCCCGTCGACGGGCCGGTGCCGATCGACGTGGACACCCGCGCGGACTACGAGCGGCTGCTGGCGGGAGAGCCGTGAAGGACGCGCTGGCCGTCCGGCACCGCCTCGACGCCGTCGACTACCTGGTCGACGACGGCATGGCGATGGCCCTGTTCCTGGCGTTGCGGCTCGGCCGGCCGCTGCTGCTGGAGGGCGAACCCGGAGTCGGCAAGACCGCCGCCGCGAAGGCGCTGGCGAGGGCGTTGGAGACGCCGCTGATCCGGCTCCAGTGCTACGAGGGGCTGACCGCCGGCGAGGCGCTCTACGAGTGGAACTACCAGCGGCAACTGCTGGCGATCCGGCTCGCCGAGGCGCAGCGGACCCGGCTCACCGACGCTGACCTGTTCAGCGCCGAGTTCCTCCAGGAACGGCCGATCCTGCGGGCCGTACGCCACCAGGGACCGGTCCCGCCGGTGCTGCTGATCGACGAGATCGACCGCGCCGACGACGAGTTCGAGGCGCTGCTGTTCGAGTTCCTCGGCGAGGCCGGGGTGACGATCCCCGAACTCGGTACGTTCACCGCCCGTACGCCGCCCGTCGTGGTGCTCACGTCCAACCGCAGCCGGGAACTGCACGACGCGCTGCGTCGCCGCTGCCTGTACCACTGGATCGACTTCCCCGAACCCCACCGGGCCGTGGAGATCGTCCGCCGGGCCGTCCCCGACGCGACCCTGCCGCTGATCCGTACGGCGGTCCAGTTCATCGGCGGCGTGCGGGGCCTCGGGTTGGAGAAGGCGCCGGGAATGGCGGAGACCATCGACTGGGTCGCCGCACTGTCGGTGCTGGGCGCCGCCGACCTGGCCACCGCCGAGGTCTCACGGACCATCGGCACCATCGCCAAGACCGCCGACGACCGCGCCGTCGTCGCCGCCGCGCTCGGCAGCCACCAGGAGAGTCAGGTATGAAGATCAGCAACGAGTTCGCGGTCGACGTTCCGATCGAGCGGGCCTGGGCCGTGCTCACCGACCTCGAAGGGATCGCGCCGTGCCTGCCGGGCGCGCAACTGACCGGCGTCGACGGTGACGTCTATCGGGGCAGGGTGAAGGTGAAGGTCGGTCCGGTCATCTCGGAGTTCGCGGGCACCGCGCATTTCGTGGAGAAGGACGACGCGGCGTACCGCGGGGTGATCGACGCGAAGGGCCGTGACGCCCGGTCGGCGGGGAACGCCTCCGCACTGGTCACCGCCCACCTTCGACCGGACGGCGACCGGACGCTGGTCAGCGTGGACACCGACCTGAAGATCTCGGGGAAGCTGGCCCAGTTCGGCAGCGGCATGATCAAGGAGGTGTCGGGCAAGCTGCTGGCCCAGTTCGTCACCAACCTGGAGGCCAGGCTGGCCGCCGAGCAGGCGCCCCCGGCCGCCGGGGTGGCCGCGTCGGTGCCCGCCGCCCGGTCCGAGGCCGGGCCCGTCCGGGCCGCGTCCGCCACGCAGCCCGAACCCGGGCTCGACTTGACGG
>NZ_RCVI01000294.1:0-12684 GCF_003667455.1 Micromonospora sp. CV4
TTGCCTCGGGCACGTCCTGGGTCTCCAGTTGGTGCGCGTGCCAACCGGAGTTGGAGCGGATCGCCTCGTCCGGCGCCAGCTCGCGCACCTTGCGCAGACGGACCTCGGCGCCGGCGTCCCCGGCGGCCTCGCACACGGCCTGCGCCAACTGGTACGTGGTGCCGGTGGCGCTGTAGTAGATCACCGCTACCTTCGTCTGGGCAGCCATCAGATGTTCCCCTTCTCGTCTGAGTCAGCGCCCGCGACTACCCCGTGCCTGCCTCGCCAAACGGCAGCCGGCGCGCGCCGGCTGCCGCCAACGGGCCGACCGCCCGGCTCAAATTCTGCGCAAGTTCACGAACGTCGTGGTCCCCCGGCCGCCACGGACCGCGATCCTGATGTCACCGGCGCCGACGGGAAGCCCATCCGCCGCCCCGCGCCGGGCGCCTGAACGGGGGATCGCGCTCCGCCGGCAACGGGGCTGGCGTAGCGCGGTCAGGGGTCGCTCGGCCGGTCACGCCCCGTTCAGCGGACCAGGGCCGCCATCAGTCGCTCCAGTTCCGCCGCCGGGTCGGCGGTGAGCCCGGTGTGCACCGGCCCGGTCTGGATCATCGTGCTGCGCGGCGCGGCCAGCCAGTGGAACCGCTCGCCGAGCCGCATCCGGGTCGCCGGTCCGTCACCGGCGCAGGTCCGGTCCCAGGATTCCAGCACCGCGGCCACCGCCGGCAGGTCGAGGTCGGGCGCCAGCGCGCGGACCCGGTCGGTGTCCAGGTGTGTCCGCGCGGCCAGGAAGTCGCGCTGCTGGCAGTAGAGCAGCACCCCGACGTTGATCTGCTCGCCGCGCTCGATGCGGGGCACCAGCCGGATGACGGCGTACTCGAATGGCTGCCTCATGTCGCGCTCACCTGCGGCAGCCAGTCGGCGCGGCGGGCGACCCGGGCGGACAGGTGCGCGAGGTACGCCTCCCGCGCCGCGTCGGCCGAGTCGAAGTCGGCGGCGGTCAGCCACTCCTCGGGCACCAGCGCCAGCACCTCGGTGAGCAGCTCCGGGGTGACCTGGGGTGCCAGCTCGGCGTCGGCCTCGGCCAGTCGGGAGGCGTACGGCGCCAGCACGTGGTCCTCGGCCCGGTACGCCCGGTGCACGGCAGCGGCGGCGCGCGGCCAGTTGTGGTGGAAGTACAGGCAGGCGCCGTGGTCGATGAGCCACAGCTCCCGGTGCCAGACCAGCAGGTTCGGGTTGCGCCAGCTCCGGTCCACGTTCTCCACGTACGCGTCGAACCACAGCACCCGGGAGGCCAGCATCGGGTCGACGGGGTGCGCGACCGGGTCGAAGCCCAACGCGCCCGGCAGGAAGTCCATGCCGAGGTTGGCCCCGCCGCTGTTGCGCAGCAGCTCCTGCACCTCCTGGTCGGGCTCCGCCCGCCCGATCACCGGGTCGATGTCGAGCATCACCAGCGGCGGCACCCGCAGCTCCAGCCGGCGGGCCAGCTCACCGCAGATCACCTCGGCGACCAGCGCCTTGGGCCCCTGCCCAGCGCCTCGGAACTTCGCCACGTACGTGCCCAGGTCGTCGGCTTCGACCACGCCGGGCAGCGAGCCACCCTCGCGGAGCGGGGTGACGTAGCGGATCGCGGTGACCTGGCGGAGCACTCGCCCACCCTACTGTGATCTCCGGCCACGCCCGCCGTCGGACACATCCTGTTACCGAAGACGATGTCACCAGGCGTGAAGTCCAGGACACCTCGCCCCACTTGAAGCGCGTCCTTTGCTCTGCTTACTCGGATGCACCACCGCGTTGAGCAGGGATTACGTCGCGGAGGCGCTCGGCGGGGCCGAACCCTGTGTAACTGGTGCGCCCAGGTAAGCAGAGCAAAGGGGAATGGGGCCGTGGTTGGGAGCGCGCCCCAGGTCACCCGATGTGACGGGCCGAGGTGCCCCACAGGCTCGCAGAGGACGCCTCGCCCACCGCACGCGGTGGGCGCCACGCCCGCCACCGGTATCAGTCGAGCTTGTCGCGCAGGTCGTCGACCTGCTGCTGGAGGCGGTCCACCGCGCCCTCATTGTTGATGAAGGTGGTGATGCCCGCGGCCAGGCCCAGGCCGATCAGCACCGCCAGGATGCTCAGCACGAGGCCGCCGATCGCCACGCCCCGGCCGGTCACCCCTGGTCGGGCGGCCATCTTCAGCCCGACGATGCCCAGAATGATCCCGATGATCCCGAGCACCAGGCCGAGCCAGGCCAGAATCGCGGTCAACACGCTGATCAGACCGGACACCCCGAAGACCAGGGCGAAGGTCGCAGCCGCGCTGGTCTTGGCACCGGTGGCCCCCCGGTGGGTCTGGGACCCGGCGCCTCGGGCCGGTTCGCTTGCGGCAGTCATGACACTCCCTTCCGCACGCGCGGCGCGCGCACTTCCGGCCGGCCGCCTTCCCACTGCCACGGCCGTTATGCCCCCAACCGCGACCGGGCGGCTGCGGGCTGCGGGCTGTGGGGTGTCACGCCGACCCCGGCGTCGGTGGGTGGCCCTAGGCTGGCGGCCCGGCAACCGGAAGGAGCCCCACCGATGCCTGCCGACCTCGGCGCCGCCGACGCGCTCGCGCTGCGGATGACCAGCCTGCTGCTGCGCCCGCACCCGACCACGCGACCCGGCACCGTCGCCGAGGTGGTCGAGTGGTTCGGCGCGATGCAGGCGCAGGACCTGGCCAGCGGGCTGTGGTCGCTCGGCGCGCGGCTGCCCGGGCGGACCATGGCCGACGTGCAGGCGGCGCTGGAGCGGCGCGAGGCGCTGCGCACGTGGCCCATGCGCGGCACCGTGCATCTCGTTCCGCCCGCCGACGCGCGCTGGATGCTGGAGGTGACCGGCGTCCGGTCGCTGGCCAGCGCGGCGACCCGCCGGGCGCAGCTCGGCCTCACCGACGCCGACGCGGACCGCGCGGTGGACGTGCTCGGCACGGCGCTGGCCGGCGGCGGCCGGCTCACCCGGGCGCAGTGCCTGGCCACCCTGCGGGCCGCCGGTCTGGACACCGACAGCCAGCGCGGATACCACCTGCTGTGGTACGCCAGCGTGCGCGGGGTGACCTGCCTGGCGCCGAACGTCGGTACCGAGCAGACCTTCGCGCTGCTCGACGAGTGGGCGCCCGGGCCCCGCCTGCTGGATCGGGAGGAGGCGCTGGCCCTGCTCGCCCACCGCTACGTGCGGGGGCACGGGCCGGTCACCGCCCGCGAGTTCGCCGGCTGGACCGGCCTCACCCTGACCGACGCGCGGCGCGGGTTGGCTGCCGCCGGCGACACGCTGACCGGGGTGCGGGTCGACGGCGAGGAGATGTACGTCGACGCGGCGTTGGCCGACGCGCCGCGCACACCGGTCGACGACGTGCTGGTGCTGCCCGGCTTCGACGAATACCTGCTCGGCTACCGGGACCGGGCCCTGATGCTCGACCCCGCGCACCAGGCGGCCGTCGTGCCCGGCAACAACGGCATCTTCCAGGCCACCGTGGTGCGGGCCGGCCGGGTCGTGGGCCTGTGGAAGCGGCGCATCGCCCGCGCCGCGGTCACGGTGACGATCCAGCCGCTGACGCCGCTGAACGCCGGTGAACGCGCCCGGGTGGAGCAGGCCCTGGATCGGTACGCGGAGTTCCTCGGTCTGGCACCCCGGTTCGACTGGCCGGTCGCGGGCGAGCCGCGGTGAGCAACTCGACGATCCGGGCCACCCGGGGATCCGAACGGATCTCCGCCACGGTGGCCGGCAGCGGCAGCCGCCAGTTCGGATACTCGTCCACCGTGCCCGGCATGTTCGGCTGGCGCACCTCGCCCAGCACGTCGTAGAGGGAGACGCCGAGCAACCGGGTCGGGCTGGCCGCGAGGGCGGCGTGCATCGCGACCACCACCTCGTCGTCATCCGGCCGGGCCGACTCGCCCGCGTCGGGCAGCAGCGCCTCGGCGCGCAGCATCCCCAGCAGGCGCTCCCGCTCCGTGGCGGCGCGTGCCCGCTCCGCCGCCACGTCGGTGGTGAGCAGCTTCAGCTCGTCACGCGCCCGGACGTGCTCACCGGTCAGGAACCCGGGCGCGGTCGGCAGGTCATGGGTGGAGATGGTGGCCAGCGCGTTGCGTGGCCAGCGCGCCGGCGGGACGAAGCCGCCGTCGTCGTCCCGGGCGAACCACAGCACGGTCGAACCGAGCATGTTGCGCCCGCGCAGCCCCCGGGTGACCGCCGGCTGGACCGTGCCGAGGTCCTCGCCGATGACCACCGCCGCGGCCCGGTGCGCCTCCAGGGCGAGGATGCCCAGCATCGCTTCGGCGTCGTAGCGGACGTAGGTGCCCTCGGCGGCGCCGGCGCCCGGAGGCACCCACCACAGTCGCCACAGCCCCGCGACATGGTCGACCCGCAGCCCACCTGCGTGCCGCAGGGTTCGCCGCAGCATGTCCCGGTAGGCCGCGTACCCGGTGTCGGCGAGCCGGTCCGGCCGCCACGCGGCGAGGCCCCAGTCCTGGCCGAGCTGGTTGAAGTCGTCCGGCGGTGCGCCGACCCGGACCCCCTGGGCCAGCACGTCGGCGAGCTGCCAGCCGTCCGCACCGCCCGGGTCGATGCCGACGGCAAGGTCGTGCACCACCCCGACCGGCATCCCGGCCGCCCGGGCCGCCGCCGTGACCGCGTCGAGCTGCTCGTCGCAGAGGTGTTGCAGCCAGGCGTGGAACGCCACCCGGTCGGCCAGCTGGCGGCGCTGCTCGGCGACCGCCGGGGCGTCCGGCTGGTGCAGCTCCGGCGGCCAGGCCCGCCAGTCGTTGCCGTGCCGCTCGGCCAGCGCGCACCAGGTGGCGAACGTGGTCAGCGCCGGGTCCGCGGCGAGGTCCACCGGGTTGGCGTACGGGTGCAGCAGCTCCAGCGCGTGCCGCTTGGCGGTCCACACCTCGTCGTAGTCGATCAGGTCGCCGCGGTCGGGGCGCAGCGCGTCGACCACCGCCCGGGTCGCCGGATCCGCTGCCCGGTACGCGGCGGTGTCGCTGACCCGCAGGTAGAGCGGGTTGACGAAGCGCCGGCTGGCCGGCGAGTACGGCGATGCGGCCACCGGGCGCGCCGGCCCGACCGCGTGCAGCGGGTTGAGGAGCACCAGGCCCGCGCCGGTGGCACCGGCCCAGCCGGTGAGCTCGGCGAGGTCGCCGAGATCGCCCATGCCCCAGGAGCGTTCCGACCTGAGCGCGTAGAGCTGGAGCATCCAGCCCCAGGCGCGCGGCGGCACCGGCAGCCGGCGGGGCACCACCACCAGCGTCACCTCCCGGTCGACGCAGGCCAACCGGTGCCAGCCCAGCGGCAGGTCCGCCGGAAGCTCGCCGTCGACCGGGCGGCGACCACCGTCCTCCAGGGTCACCACGCCCGGGCCGGGCAGCGCCCGACGGGTGCCGTGGGTGAGCACCACGGTCGCCGGCAGAGCGGCCCGGTCGACGGCGCGGGCGGCGGTGAGCGCGTCGGCGACAGCCGCCGGGCTGGTGGCGTCGACGCCGAGCAGCCCGAGCACGCCGACGACGGTCTCCGGCGCGACCTCGACGCGGCGGTGCCGCCAGTCCTCGTACCAGGTGGACACGCCGTGCGCGTTGGCCAGCGCGGCCAGTCGTCGGTTCATCCGTACCCCGCTTCACGACGCGACCTTCGACCACCTTGCCACGGCCGCGCACGCGGCGCAGGACATGACGGGGCCGGCGGGCGAACCCGCCGGCCCCACCACGATGGACGCCGTTCAGTCGGCGAGCGCGCCGGCCGCGCGGCCCTCGTGCAGGGTGAGGTTGCGGCCGTTGGTCGGGTCGAACAGGTGGATCTTCTCCAGGTTGAACCAGACCCGGCGCGACTGCCCCTCGGCCACCGCCGACTCGGCCGACAACCGGGTGACCAGGTTGCTGCCCGCGCCGCTGAAGTCGGACGCGCCGGCGTCGGCGGCCAACTCCTCCAGCTCGGCGGCGCTGGCCCGCTCCCCCTCGACGGTGAAGTACACGTACTTGTCCGAACCCATCGACTCGACGATCTCCACCGGCGCCTCGAACTCCAGGCCCCGGCGGCGGGTGTCCTCGTCGACGAGCTCCGCGTCCTCGAAGTGCTCGGGACGGATGCCGAGGATCAGCTCGCGCGGCGCGTCGGCCGCCTCCAGCTCACGGCGGATCCGGTCGCCGAGTGGCACGTCGCCGAGTGCGGTCCGCAGGCTGCCGTCCTGTACGGCCGCGTGCAGGAAGTTCATCGACGGCGAGCCGATGAAGCCGGCCACGAAGAGGTTGCGCGGGTGGTCGTACAGCTCCTGCGGCGGACCGACCTGCTGCACCGCGCCGCCGCGCATGATCACGACCCGGTCGCCGAGGGTCATCGCCTCGGTCTGGTCGTGGGTGACGTAGACGGTGGTGGTGCCGAGCTGCTTCTGCAACCGGGACACCACCGTGCGCATCTGCACCCGCAGCTTGGCGTCCAGGTTGGACAGCGGCTCGTCCATGAGGAACGCCTTCGGCTGCCGGACGATCGCCCGGCCCATCGCCACCCGCTGCCGCTGCCCGCCGGACAGGTTGGCCGGCTTGCGGTCCAGCAGGGACGTCAGCTCCAGGACCTTCGCCGCCTCGTCGACCTTGGAGTTGATGGTCTCCTTGTCCAGCTTGGCGAGCCGCAGGGGGAACGCCATGTTCTCCCGCACGGTCATGTTCGGGTACAGGGCGTACGACTGGAACACCATGGCGATGTCCCGGTCCCGGGGGGCCTTGTCGTTGACCCGCTGGCCGCCGATGCGCAGCTCGCCGGAGCTGATGTCCTCCAGACCGGCGATCATGTTGAGGGTGGTGGACTTGCCGCAGCCCGAGGGGCCGACCAGGATCACGAACTCGCCGTCGGCGATCTCCAGGTCGACGTCCTGCACGGCGACGGTCCCGTCCGGGAACTTCTTGCTCACCTTGTCGAGCACGATGTCAGCCATGACTACTCACCTATCCCTTGACTGCGCCGGAGGTCAGGCCGGACACGATGCGGCGCTGGAAGAAGAGAACGAACAGGATGATCGGAACGGTGATCACCACGGCGGCGGCGCAGATCGCCCCGGTGGGGTCCTCGAACTGCGACGCGCCGGTGAAGAACGACAGCGCGGCCGGCACCGTGCGGGACCGCTCCGTGGAGGTCAGCGAGATGGCGAACAGGAAGTCGTTCCAGCAGAAGATGAAGACCAGGATCGCCGTGGTGAACAGCCCGGGCGCGGCCAGCGGGGCGATGACCCGGCGGAACGCCTGCCCCTGGGTGGCGCCGTCCATCTTCGCCGCCTTCTCCAGGTCCCACGGGATCTGCTTGAAGAACGCCGACAGCGTGTAGATCGCCAGCGGCAGCGCGAAGGTGATGTACGGCAGGATCAGGCCGGGCCAGGTGTCGAAGAGGCCGAGCTGGCGCTCGATCTCGAACAGCGGTGACACCAGCGACACCTGCGGGAACATCGCGATCAGCAGGGACACGCCGACGAGCAGCCCCTTGCCGGGGAAGTCCAGCCGGCTGATCGCGTACGCGGCCATCGCGCCGAGCACCACCGCGATGAGCGTGGCGATCAGGGCGATGCCGATCGAGTTGATCAGCGCCCGGACGAACTGGTCGGTGTCGAAGATCGTCCGGTAGTTGTCCAGCGTCCACTCCCGGGGGATGAAGTTCCCGTCGGTGATGGTGGCCGGCGTCTTGAACGACAGCGACGCGATCCACAGGACGGGGACCAGCGCGAAGACGACCACGAGAACGTCCAGCAGGCCCCAGCGCAGCCGGGCACGGGTGGTGGTTTCGGTACCGGTTGCCATGTCAGCGCCTCTCCCCGTCGTCGCTGCCGGGAGCAGCGGTGCCGAACAACTTCACGAAGACGAAGGCGATGATCGCCACGGTGATGAAGATCAGCACCGACATCGTCGAGCCGATGCCGAGGTTCAGACCCCGGATCAGGTTGTTGTAGGCGAGCATCGACACCGACGACGTCTCGTTGCCACCGGCGGTCAGCACGAAGATGTTGTCGAAGACGCGGAACGCGTCCAGGGTGCGGAACAGCAGCGCGACGAGGATCGCCGGCTTCATCACCGGCAGCATCACCTTGGTGAACTTCTGCCAGGCGGTGGCACCGTCGGTGGAGGCGGCCTTGAGCAGGTCCTCAGGGACCAGCGCCAGCCCGGCCATCAGCAGCAACGCCATGAACGGGGTGGTCTTCCAGATCTCCGCGAGCATGATGATCGCCAGGGAGCTGGCCCGCTCGGTGAGCGGCGCGCCGTCGCTGAACAGGTCGGCCAGGTAGCCGGTGCCGGGCGTCCAGGCGTACCGCCAGGAGAACGCGGCGACCACCGTGACGATCCCGTACGGGATGAGCGCCGAGGTCCGGACCAGGCCGCGCCCGACCAGGGTGCGGTGCATGATGATCGCGAGGCCCATGCCGAGCACCAGCTCGACGGCCACGGTGACCACCGTGATCAGCATGGTCACCCCGAACGCGGTCCACCAGAATTCGTTGGTGAGCACGGTGACGTAGTTCTCCAGCCCGATGAACTGGCGTTCGTCGGGGAAGCGCAGGTCGAAGCGCTGCAAGGACAACCAGACCGAATAGATGATCGGGTACGCGGTCACCGCGACCATGACCAGCGCGGCGGGCGCGCAGAGCAGCCAACCGAGCTTCCGTTCGGCCTTCTTGTTCTCGCTCAGCGGCGCCTTGCGGCGGCTGCCGCGCTGGGCGGGGACGGTGGCGTGCCGTTCGGTCTCCTCGACGGCGGTGTCCGCACCTGTTGGCGTGGCGTTGATGCTCACGGAAGGACCCCCTTGGACTGGAGGGCGTCGGCGATGGCGGAGCGCAGCTCGTCGGCGGTCTGCTGCGGACGGATCTCCGACGGCGGCGACAGGATCGCCGACAGCACGGTGGAGATGCTCTGGTAGGCCGGGGTCAGTGGACGGGTCGCCGGTTCCTTCAGCTCCTCCAGGATGGTGTCCTTCATCGGGTACGCCTCGGTCATCTCCGGCTCGTCGTAGACCGCCTCGATGGTGGGCGGGACGCCGTCGTTGATGGCGGAGAACTTCTGGTGCTCGGCGTCGCGGATGCACCGGGCCGCCTCGAAGGACAGCTCCGGGTGCCTGGAGTAGGAGCTGACCGCCAGGTTCACCCCACCGATGGTGACCTTGCTGGGGGTGTTCTCGTCGACACCCGGGATCCGGGCCCAGCCGACCTGCTTCGCCAGCTCGGGGTTCGCCTCCTGAAGGGCGGGATAGACGAACGGCCAGTTCACCTGGAAGGCGCCCGCACCGGACTGGAACTCCAGCCGGACCGGGTCCTCGGTGGCGTTGGTGAACGACGGCGAGGTCACGCCCGACGTGGCGAAGCGTTGCAACTGCTCCAGCGCCCGGACCGTGCCGTCGTCCATCACGGCCTGCGTGCCGTCGTCGTTGAGGATCTTTCCGCCGGCGCTCTCGGCCAGGGTGTTGTAGAGGACGACGAGGCCTTCGTACTGGGCGCCCATGGTGAGCACCTGGTACGGCTTGCCCTGGTCCTTGAGCTGCTGGGCGGCGGTGATCATCTGATCCCAGCTCTTCGGCGGCTGCGGCACCAGGTCCTTGCGGTACCAGAGCAGCTGGACGTTGGTGTTCTTCGGCGCCGCGAAGAGCTTGTCCTCGTAGCGGGCGGTGTCCAGCGGCCCGGCGAGGGTGCCCTGCTCGACCTCGGCCTTGTCCTGGCCGGTCCACTCGCGGATCCAGTCGGCGCTGGCGAACTCCTGGGTCCAGGTGACGTCCAGGCCGAGCACGTCCATTCCGGTGTCCTCGGCAGCCAGCCGGCGCACCATCTGCACTCGCTGGTCGTCGGCCTGTCGGGGCAGCACCCGGTAGGCGATCTCGTACCGCCCCTGGGCCTGCGCGTTGCAGTCGTCGACGACCTTCTGCAGGTTCTGCTCCGGCGGGTAGTACAGGTTGATCGTCGGTGGGCCACCAGCGTCACCGGAACCGCAGGCAGCCATGGGCGCCACCAGCGTCAGCGCGGTGGCTGCCGCCACCGCGCGTACCCGTGGTCGCCGTCGACGTCGGGCCTCGTCAGGGTCGCTCATCACCCCTCCCCTCTTGTCGGCCAGCAGCCGGGGAAGGGCACCGCGCCCCGGCGCACGGCGAGACGGCCGGGGCTCAGGACCAACGGCGCGGCCAACCCGGACGTTTCGTGGCCTTCACACTGCCCGAGCTGCGAAGTCGCGAAACCTGACGCCGACGCGGACCCGGACGAGCGGCCCGGTGTGCGCGACGTCACTTTGGGCACGGCGGCCGCAGCGGCGCACCCGACGGCCGGGGACCCGGCATGCTGTGCCGGTGATCGCGCGCTTCAAGGACCTCTGCCTGGACGCCTCCGACGCCCGCATGCTGGGTGCCTTCTGGGCCCGGATCCTCGACGCGGACGTGGCCGACGCCGGCGGCGAGGACACCCGCGTCGATCCTCGTGCCGCCCGCTCGGGCGCCGAGTCGATCTGGGTGAACCAGGTGCCCGAGCCGCGTATCGGCAAGACCCGCGTACACCTGGATCTGCGGCTGGCCGGCGCGGAGCCGTCGGCGCTGCTCGCGGCCGGCGCCCGGCTGGTCCGCGCACCGTCCGCGGACGTGACCTGGTGGGTGCTCGCCGACCCGGAGGGCAACCCGTTCTGCGGGTTTCCGGCCCGCGAGGGCACCCGGCCGGGCCCGTTCGAACTGGTCGTGGACTCTGCCGACCCGGCGGCCCAGGCGACCTGGTGGGCCGGTGTGGTCGGTGGCACCGCCGAGTACGGCTCCGGTACCGCGTCGGTGGTGGGCGCCTCCGGATTCCCCTGGGAGCACTGGGTGTTCGACGCGGTGCCCGAGCCCAAGACGGTCAAGAACCGGATGCACTGGGACGTCGACCTGGCCGACCCGGAGCCGACGGCGCTGATCGCGGCGGGCGCGACGCTGCTGCGCGAGCCGGAGGAGGAGAGCCGTTGGTGGGTCCTGGCCGACCCGGAGGGCAACGAGTTCTGCGCCTTCGCGCCGCGTCCCATCGGGTGAGCGACCGACTACCCAGCGCGGGCACCGTCGGCTAGCGTCTTCCTAGCGCCACAGCCAGCGCGTTCGCCGCCGACGTCGACACGCCTCCGGCCGACCCCGACCTGCCCGTTCGGTTGGTAATCGCGGGAAGTCCCACCGCCATTTCCCCGGTTCGGCAGGATCGTCCCAACGAGGAGGTGCCGTCGTGCAGGACACCCGCGCTCTCGCCCTGACGTTCGAGGTGAGCGGCCTGCCACCGGTCAAGACCGAAGCGTTGTCCATCTTCGCCGCCGGACACCGGCAGGCGACGAGGGTCCGCACCCTGCTCCAGGCCGCCCTGGCGGCGGCCCAGCACACCGGCTGGACGCCGCTGCAAGGCCCGATCGAGGTCGACCTGGTCCTGCGCTGCCCGCCCGGGCACCGTACGGCCGACGCCAGCACCCTGCTCGGCGGCGTCTGTGCGGTGTTGCAGGACAAGAAGCGGGTGACCAGCATCGGCCTGGCCCACCTCGGCGTCCTGGTGGACGTCGCTCTCTTCGACGACGACCGGCAGATCCGCCGGTTGTCGTACCACGAGGAGCCGGCGGAGGACTTCTCGTACCAGGTGCGGGTCGCCGCCGTACCGGCTGAGGTTTGACCGACGGACGCGGTGGGGTACCGCCGACGCCGACGAAGGGAGCACCATGTCGGAGCCACACGTCACGCTCGACCCGCGCGGGCTGGATCCGGTGCAGCAGAAGCTGCGCGGCCCGTTGGAGGACCAGCTGACCTCGGCGCTCCAGGCCGCCACCGACCGGGTCCGCGCCGGTTACGCCGGCGAGCCGGTCGAGCAGGTCTGCCAGCGCCTGTTGGACGAGACACGCTCCGGGCTCCATCCCGACATCGCGGCCGGCTTCAACCCCGACATGGACGAGTTCTGCCGGGTGGCGGTGGCGATCGTCCGCGGCGGCGAGGTCTCCTGATCCACCGGCCCGCGCCGGGCTCGGCTCAGTAGCGGCGCATCTGGGCGTACGGGCTGAGCACGATGCGCGGCGACAGCGCCGGGTCCAGCCAGGTCAGCACGTCGACCAGGTCATCGTGTGCGAGGGACACGCAGCCGGCGGTGGCGTTGCCGGCGCTGGTGCTGAACTGGTGCAGGAAGATTCCGCTGCCCGCGTTCGGCACCGGCTTCGACACGTTCGGTGGCATGTTGTAGGTGATCACGGCGAAGTGTGTGTACGCGGGCACCTCCTGCCACAGCGCCTCGCTGGCCCCGCCGGGGTTCGTCGAGCTGTGCTGGAAGGTGTTGTACGCCGGCGACGACGGGTTCTCGTTCCACCAGTCGCCGCTGACCAGCCGGTGGTACGGGTACCGCACGCCCGGGTTCGCGTCGATGCCGTACATGGTGGCGCCGATCGAGTAGACGCCCGTGGGCGTGGTCGGCACACCCTCCACGTGGTTGTCGCTGAACCCCTTGGAGCCGATCCGGGCGGGCACCAACGCCGAGGCGGGCGTCCAGCCACTCCGACCCCGCTCGTACGCCTCCAGGGTCGCGTAGGTGGTCGTGCTGCTGGTGGTGCCGACGATGAGCACCTGCTTCGTCTGCGCCGGCAGGGTCGTCAACCGCGCGGCCAGGTTGCGGCGCGGCCAGACCGAGCCGGTGGATGCGGAGACGGTCGCGACCCCCCGGGCCGGCGCGGGCCTGGGCGCGCCGGCCCGGGGGGTCGCGAC
>NZ_RCVI01000386.1:0-12602 GCF_003667455.1 Micromonospora sp. CV4
CTGGCAGAACGCACGCCGTTCTCCCGCCCATAGTTCTGACCTTCGACAAGCCAGAACCTAGGCAGGACAACGGCGTGCGCCATCAACGACGCGCCCAACCACCCACAGACACGTCACAAGACCCATAAATATGACTCACAGGTATCACGCTCGATTGGGTGACGCCCGCCCAGGCCGATCTGGTGGGCACTGACGCCTCGCACGCGGCGGGCCGGAACTGCTCTCCGGCAGACTGCCCAGCATGGCGGAGACCTCCGTGCGACTGCTGCGGCTGCTCGCCCTCCTGCAGGGCCACCGCGACTGGTCCGGCGCGGAGCTGGCCGACCGGTTGGCGGTCACCGCCCGCACGGTGCGCGCCGACGTCGAACGGCTGCGGGTGCTCGGTTACCGGATCGAGTCCCGGCCCGGGGTCGCCGGCGGTTATCGGCTCGGCGCGGGGTCCGCCCTGCCGCCGCTGCTGCTCGACGACGACGAAGCGGTGGCGGTGGCCGTCGGCTTGCGAGCGGCGGCGTCCGGCTCGGTACGCGGCATCGAGGAGACGTCGCTGCGGGCGCTGGCCAAGCTGGAGCAGTCGCTGCCGTCGCGGCTGCGGCACCGGGTGGACGCGCTGCGCACGGCCACGGTCTCCGCCGCGGCCGGTGGCCCGACCGTCGACGCCGAGACGCTCACCGCCGTCTCCACGGCCGTGCATCGCCGCGAGCGGCTGCGCTTCGACTACGCCGGGCACGACGGCACCACCACCGTGCGCGACGTCGAGCCGTACCGACTGGTCTACACCGGCCGGCGCTGGTACCTGCTGGGCTGGGACACCGACCGGGCCGACTGGCGGACCTTCCGCGCCGACCGCCTCCGGCCCCGGGTGCCGACCGGCCCGCGCTTCGCGCCCCGCGAGCCGCCCGGTGGCGACGCGGTCGCGCACGTGCTGCGCGGCGTCGGCTCCACAGCCTGGCCACACCCCGCCCGGGTACGCCTGCACGCGCCGGCCGACCGGATGGCGCAGCGGATCCCCTCCACGGCAGGTCTGCTCGAGGCGATCGACGAGCAGACCTGCCTACTGCACACCGGCGGGGAGTCGCTGGCCAACCTGGCCGCCTTCCTCGGCACCCTGGAGGTGGACTTCGACGTGCTCGACCCGCCGGAGCTGCGCGCCGTGCTGCGGGGCGTCGCCGCGCGGTTCGGCCGTGCCGGTCGGGTGTCGTGAGGACGGGGAGGTTCCCGCGACGGGCCTACGGCTGCGGGACCAGCCGGAACGACTGCGCCGCGGTGCCGTTGCAGGTGTACTGGACGAGCTGGACGCTGTCGGCCGTGGACGCTCCCGGCACGTCGAGGCACTTGCCGCTGTTGCGGTTGACCAACCGGTAGTAGCCGCCGCCCTCCGGCTCGGCCCGCCACTGCTGGTTGTTTCCGCCGCTGTAGGACCAGAGCTGGATGGGCGCCGAGTTGGCGGTCGACACGTTGGTCACGTCGAGCACCTGGGCGCTGTTGTTGCGGTTGTTGACCCGCAGGTAGCCGCCGCTGGTCGGCGGGAACTGGTACTGCTGCGCGGTGCTGCCGTTGCAGGCGTACTGCTGGATGGCGGTGCCGTTCGCGCTGGCGGCGGCCCGCGCGTCGACACACTTGCCGCTGCCCCGGTTGACCACGGTGTGCCAGGCGGTCGGCGAGATGCCGTCGGTCGGCGGGGGCGTCGTCGGGGGGACGGTGCCGGCGCCGGCGAGCCAGTGCAGCCCGTCGATCAACAGACGGTTCTGCTGGGCGCTGTCGAAGGTGGACGAGAGCCCGGTGTTGGTGTTGTAGTTCATCGCGTTGTGCCCGAAGTTCGCGTAGAGCATCTTGTACTGCCGGTTGCTCCAGACCAACGGGTAGTAGCCGCCGTACCAGGACTGGTTGGGGTCGGTGCCGACCGGGAAGCTGGACGGGTCGACCGAGGCGAGGATTTCGATGTTGGGGTTCTGCCGCAGGTCGTTGCTCCAGGAGTACCACTCGCTGATCGACGACGGGAACGTCGCCGGGAGGCTCCGGGTGGCGGCGTGGGTGCGGTTGTCGGCGCGCATTGTGACGCGGGTGGGTCCCCAGGTGTTCGTCTGGAACGAGCCGCTGCCGAGGAAGGTGTTGTAGTACCAGCTCCAGCTCGACGGGTTCTGGGTGAACGCGCTGACGTGGAAGCCCAGCCACGCCCCGCCGTTGCGCATGTACTGCTCGAACGCGGGACGCTGTGCGGCGGGCGGCGCGTCGTCGAGGAACATGACGACCTGGTACTGGGCCAGGTTCGCGGTGTTCAGCAGGCCCCAGTTTGTGGTCGCCTCCCAGGAGAAGCCGTACTGGGCGGCCGCCTGCGGGAACCAGGCGCGGGCGTCCCGGACGAAGTCGATGTGCGCCGCGTCCCAGGTGCCGTTGTAGAAGGCCAGGACCTTGAACGTCGGAGCGGCCTGCGCGGCGCGCGAGGCGTTGACGGCGATGCCGGCGGTCACCGCGACGATCAGGGCGACCAGCAGCGAGATGATCCGTCTGGCACGGGTGGGAAGTTCTGCGATCACCTGATCGTCCCTTCGGTCGGTGGCCTGGGGACGCGCGCCGCCGCGTCGCTGGAAACCATTTGTTCACAAGGTTTACAGATAGATGAAAGGTTATTCGTTGGCTCGGGTGGCGTCAATCGCGCAGCGGTGGATCGGGTGGGATTCCGCCGGCAACGGGTACCCCGATCCGGTGACCAACCCGGACGCGGTGAACGTCGACCAGCCGCTCGCCGTGGACGTGCCCGCCGCGCCGCACGACGCCAGCGGCGAGCGGGTGCCGACCCGCGACCTGGCCGGGCTCGCGCCGGCGGCCCGGCCGGCGCGCCGCTGGACCCCGAACCGGGTGGTGGTCACCCCGGCCGCGCTGGAGCACCCGCACGGGCAACGGATCACCGAGCGGGTGCGGGCGCTGGGCATCGAGGTGGAGCGCCTGCGGTCCAACCGGCTGACCGGCGTACGCGGGCGCACCGACCGCGAGACGTACGCGCGGGCCAAGGCCACCATGGCGATCGTGGTGAGCCCGCCCTCGCGACGCGCCCTGCAACCCATCGCGCCCAGCGCCGACTGGCGCGTCGACCTCGCGGAGGGCTGCCCGGCACACTGCCAGTACTGCTACCTCGCCGGGTCACTCTCCGGCCCACCGGTGACCCGCGTGTACGCGGACCTCGACGACATCCTGGCCGGGCTGGCCGCGTACGCCGGGCGCGGGACCGTGACCAGCCGCAACGCGCGGCGCGCCGACGAGGGCACCACCTTCGAGGCGTCCTGCTACACCGATCCCCTCGCCCTGGAGCACCTGACCGGCAGTTGGCTCCGGGCGGTGCAGCACTTCTCTGACTGGGACGCGCCGGTGCAACTGCGCTGGACCACCAAGTACGCCGACGTGGACAGCTTCGTCGGGCTGCCGCACGCCGGCCGGACCCGGGTCCGGTTCAGCGTCAACTGCGCCCCGGTCAGCGAGCGGTTCGAGGGCGGCACGGCCCGGGTGCCGGACCGGCTCGCCGCGCTGCGCCGGCTCGCTCTGGCGGGCTACCCGGTGGGGCTGACCATCGCGCCGATCATGCCGCTGCCGGACTGGCGGGAACGCTACGGCGAGCTGCTGAACCAGGTCGCCGCGGCGGTCGACGGGGTGCCCGAGCTGGACCTGACCGCCGAGCTGATCACCCACCGGTTCACGCCGGGCAGCAAGGAGGTGTTGCTCGGCTGGTACCCGCGGACCCGGCTGGAGATGGACGAGGAGTCGCGCAGCCGGAAACACGGCAAGTTCGGCGCGGTCAAGTACGTCTATCCACGGGACACGATGGGCGAGCTGCGCGGATGGTTCGTCGCCGAACTGGCCGCGCGGGTGCCGGCGTGCCGAATCCTCTACTGGACGTGAGCCGCCCGGGCGTCAGCCGACCGAGGATCGGGCGACGGGCGCGGCGAAGTAGGTGTCCGGGTACGGCTCGTCGCGGAATCGGTAGTGCCACCACTCGCGGTCGTAGTTGACGAACCCGCCGTCGGTCATCAACCGCCGCAACAGTCGCCGGTTGTCCCGGGCCGTGCCGGTGATCCGGGGGTCGGCGGTGTGCGCCCGGGCGTCGAAGCAGTCGAAACCGGTGCCCATGTCGATGCTGTTGTCGGCGAAGCGCTGCCCGCGCGGCGCGGTGCAGGCGACCAGCGGCCGTCCGGGATCGTACGGGGGCTGGCTGGCGGCGGGCTCCTCGACCAGGGTCAGGTCCAGGGTGCTGCCGCGGCTGTGCGCGGTGGGCGCCCCGATGTAGCCGTCGGCGAAGAGGCGGCTCTTGGCCACGCCCGGATAGAACTCGGCCTTGGTCTGCTGCTCGCCGGGGCGCTTCGCCCAGGCCACGAAGTCGTCCACGGCAGGCTGCGGCCGGTAGCAGTCGTACACCTTGAGGCTGTGCCCACCGGTGAGCGCGGCGTCCTGGACCCGGCGCAGCGCCTCGGCGGCCTGTCGGGTGAGCAGGCACAGCGGCTCGGGGTAGCCGCTGATCGGCCGGCCGACGAAGTTGTGCGCGCCGGCGTACCGGATGTCGCTGCGGATACGCGGGTCGACGTCGGACAGCACCACGAACCCCGGCAGCCGGTCGACAGCGGACGGGGCGGGACTCGACGGAACCGGGCTCGACGGGGCGGGGCTCGACGATGCCGGCGCCGTGACGGTGGGCGCCGGGCGGGGCTCCGGCCGAGAGCAGCCGCCGAGCAGCGCGACGAACGCCAGCACGACGGCGCCACCCACCCGCCCTGGCCTGCGCACCCGTCCTGTCTATCAGGCCCGGCCGAGGCTCCGCGCCGGATCGGCGTCCGGGTGCCGCACGAGCGGGCCGGCGCCCTCGACCAGGTGCCCGCCGAGGAAGCGCAGCGCCGCCTCGTCGTCGTCGATGCCGCCGGCCTCGTGGCCGTTGTACCGCCACACCGACAGTTCGGTCGGCCCGGCGTGGGCGTTGACGGCGGCGTAGACCGTCGACGGCGGCACGATGTCGTCCATCAACGCCACCGAGTACCGCGCCGGACGGCGGCAGCGGCGGGCGAAGTTGACCCCGTCGACGTACGCCAGGGTGGTCAGCACCTGCTCCTCGGCGTCCCGGTGGATGGCCAGGTAGTCGCGGATCTCCCGGTACGGGCGGGTGTCCGTGGCGACCACCGCGCGCGGGATGTCGCAGAGGAACGGCACGAACGCCACCACCGCCCGCAGGCCGGGCGCCAGCGCGCCGGCCGCCAGCGCCAGCCCGCCGCCCTGGCTGTGCCCGAGCACCGCCACCCGGGTCGGGTCGACCACCGGCAGGGTCCGGACGGCGTCCACCGCCCGGACCGCGTCGGTGATCAGCCGGCGGTAGTAGTACGTACGCGGGTCGGAGATGCCCCGGGTGACCACCCCGGGCGCCTCCGGGCCGGCGGCGCCCGGATCCGGGGTGTCGCCCCGGCTCCAGCCCGAGCCCTGCCCCCGGGTGTCCATCTGCAGGTGCGCGAACCCGGCCGACGCCCAGAGCAGGTTCTCCAGCGGGTGCCCGCGCCCGCCGCCGTACCCGGCGTACTGGATCAGGGTCGGCAGCGCGGTGCCGGCCCCGCGTGGCACCCGCAGCCAGGCCCGCACGGGCTGGCCGGCGAAGCCCGCGAAGGTCACATCGAGTACGTCGATGCCGGCCAGCCCGGTCGACACCGGCTCCGCCCGGACCGGCCAGCCGGCGTCCCGGGCCTCGGCCAGGGTGCCGGCCCAGAACTGGTCGAAGTCCGCGGGCTCCCGCACCGTGCTGCGGTAGCCGCGCAACTGCTCCTCGGGCAGATCGGTGTGCACAGGAACTCTCAGACGGTCGGGTGGACGGTGAACAGCGGGTGCATCCGTCGGGTGTGGTCCACCTGCCGTGCCGGCCCGGTGAGCGCGACGGCCGCCACCAGCAGGGGGCGGGTGCTGGACGAGGCGAGGCGCAACTCCACCGCACCCGGCTCGACCACCCGCCGGCCGTCCCGCCCGGTGAACGAGAGCAGGTCGGCCGGCACGCTCACCTCGACCCGGCAACCCGCGCCGGCGTCCAGCGGCACCCGCAGGTAGCCGATCAACCGCTGCACCGGCTGCACCACCGAGGCCACCGGGTCGTGCGCGTAGAGCTGCACCACCTCGCTGCCCCACCGGGTGCCGCTGTTGCGCAGCGTGAAGGCCAGCCGCAGCTCGCCGTCGGTCTCCGTCGTCGCCTGTTCGACCGCCAGCTCCGACCAGTCGAACGTCGTGTAGCTGAGCCCGTGCCCGAAGCCGTACGCCGGGGTGGGGTCGAGGTTGGAGACGTCGCTGGCATGTCCCAACCGGGCGGCCAGGTACGTGGTGGGCTGGCCGCCGGGGCTGCGCGGCACGCTGACCGGCAGCCGCCCCTGCGGCTCGACCCGCCCACTGAGCAGGCCGGCGATCGCCGCGGGTCCCTCCTCACCGGGGAAGAAGGACTGCACGATGGCCGCCGCCTCGTCGACCGCCCGGCCCAGCGCGTACGGCCGGCCGGCCAGCAGCGTGACCACCACCGGCGTGCCGGCGTCCAGCAGCGCGTCCAGCAGGTGCTGCTGCGCCCCGGGCAGGGCCAGCGACTCGGCGTCGCAACCCTCACCGCTGGTGCCCCGGCCGAACAGTCCGGCGCGGTCGCCGAGCGCCACGATCACCACGTCGGCAGCCCGCGCCGCCTCGACGGCCGCGGCGACACCGGCGGTGTCGAGGTCGTCGATGCCCACGCCGGCCTCGATGATCACCTCGCTCGTCGGGAACTCACGGACCAGCGCCTGCGCCAGCGTGGGCAGCTCGATGCCGACCGGCAGCTCCGGGTGGCGGGACCCGACGTGCACCGGGAACGAGTAGCAGCCGAGCGCCGCCGTCGAACTTTCGGCCTGCGGGCCGATCAGGGCGATCCGCGCCGGCCGGGCGAGCGGCAGGGTGCCGTCGTTGCGCAGCAGCACGACGGCCTGCTCGGCCACCTCGCGGGCGAGCGCCCGGTTCGCCGGCGAGTCCAGGTCGACGGTGCCCCGCACCGCGTCCGGGTCGGAGACGTCGAGGCCCTCGAGGGCCGGCGGCACCGGGTTCCAGTCCGCGTCGAGGAGCCCGAGCTGCGCCTTCTGCAGCAGCACCCGGCGCACCGCCCGGTCCACCAGCGCCTCGGGCACCTCCCCGGCGGCGATGGCCTCACGCAACGGCAGGCCGAACGTCTTCACCGTGGGCAACTCGACGTCCACCCCGGCGGCGAGCGCGGCGCCGGCCGCCTCGCCCCAACTGCCGGCCACCCCGTGCAGGGCGTGCAGGAACGCGATGCCGAAGTAGTCGGCGACGACGGTGCCGGTGAACCCCCAGGTCTCCCGGAGCAGGCCCGTGAGCAGCTCCTCGTCGGCCGCCGACGGGATCCCGTCGGTGTCGGTGTAGGCGTGCATCACCGATCGGGCGCCGCTCTCGCGGACCGCCATCTCGAACGGCAGCAGCATCACGTCCGCCCGCTCCCGGGGGCCCATGCCGACCGGCGCGTGGTTGCGTCCGGCCCGCGAGGCCGAGTAGCCCACGAAGTGTTTGAGGGTGGCCACCACACCGGTGGACTCCAACCCCTGGATGTACGCGGTGGCAACCGTGCCGACCAGGTAGGGGTCCTCGCCCACGGTCTCCTCGACACGTCCCCAGCGGGCGTCGCGGACCACGTCCAGCACCGGCGCGAGCCCCTGGTGCACGCCGAGGCGACGCATGTCGGCACCGATCAGAGCGGCCATCCGCCGGATCAGATCGGGGTCGAAGGTGGCTCCCCAGGACAGCGGCACCGGGTACGCGGTCGCGCCCCAGGTCGCGAAGCCGGCCAGGCACTCCTCGTGGGCCAGCGCGGGGATGCCGAACCGGTTGGCGGCGGTGATCCGTTGCTGACTCCGCAGCAACGACAGGGCGCCGAGCGCCGGGTCGACCGGCGCGGTGCCGAACGGTCGGGTCAACTGGCCGAGCCCGGTCTCCAGCAGCAAGTCGAGGTCGACCGCCTCCTCCATCTCGTGCTGGTAGGGCGCCACCTCACCGCCGTCGGCGGAGGCGCCCACCCAGACGCCGTACAGCTGGGCGATCTTCTCGGGCAGGGTCATCGCGGCGACGAGGGCGTCGACGCGGGTGGGCAGGTCGTAGGAGGGGTCGTTCCAGATGGTGATGCTCGGTTCGGTGTCCACGGTCACGTTGTCGGTCACTTTCCTCCGACGCCCGTCGGCCCCCGTACGAGGGTCTGCCGGGCGAACAGGTAGACGGTTATGCGGTGTTTCGCCTCTGCGGGTACCGGTGCTGCTCAGCCCTTCACCGCACCCTGCAGGCCACCGACGATCTGCTTCTCGGCGAAGGTGAAGAAGAGAAGTGCCGGCAGCATCGCCAGCGAGGTGAACGCGAGGATTCCGGCGGTGTCGGAGGTGTACTGGCTGGAGAAGTTCTGCACGCCCAGCGGCAGGGTGTGCAGGTCCGCGTCGCCGAGCACGAGCAGCGGCAGGAGGAAGGCGTTCCAGCTCGCCACGAACGCGAGGACCCCGACGGTGACCAGCGCGGGCCGGGACAGCGGCAGCATGATGCGCCAGAGGAAGCCGAGCCGGCCGGCACCGTCGATCGCGGCGGCGTCCTCCAACTCGCGGGGGACGGCGGCCAGGAACGGCCGCAGGATCACGATCGTGAGCGGTAGCGAGAAGGCGACCTGCGGGAGGATCACCGCGTAGTAGGAGTTGATCAGGTCGAGGTCGCGCAGCATGAGGTAGAGCGGCAGGATCGCCGCCCCGGAGGGGAAGAGCAGGCCGAGCGTGAAGAAGGTGTAGAGCGCCTCGCGGCCGCGGAAGGCGTACCGGGCGAGCACGAACGCGGCGCAGACGCCGAGCACCACGACCGCTGCCGTCGTTCCGACGGCGATCACGGCGCTGTTGAACGCCTGCTTCCAGAAGTCGCTCTGCGTCAGCACCCGGGCGTAGTTGTCCCACACCCAGGGGTCGGGCAGCCCGGCCGGATCCGCGATGATCTGCGGGGTGGTGCGGAAGCCGCCGACGATCACGTAGACCACCGGAGTGATCGAGATGGCGGCGACCGCGAGCGCCATCGCGTAGGTCAGAGGGCTGCTCCAGGCGAACGGCCGGCGCGAGGTGGAGGGTGCGGGGACGGCGCTGGCGTTCACGCTCAGTTCCTCCTTCCGGTGACGGCGCCCTCGATGTCGCGACGGAGGAGGAACCGCTGGAACAGCAGCGCCGCGATGAACGAGATGACGAAGAGGATCACGGCGACGGCGTTGCCGTAGCCCCACAGCCGGGCGAAGAAGCCGTTGTCCACCATGTAGGTGGCCATGGTGGCCGAGGCACCGAGAGACCGGACCGCGGGCACCGAGGTCACCCAGATCACCTCGAAGGCCTGCAACGAGCCGATCATCGACAGGAACATCCAGATCCGGATCGTGGGCCCCAGCAGCGGGAGCATGACGTGGCGCTGGGTCTGCCACCAGCTCGCCCCGTCGATCGCGGCGGCCTCGGTCAGCTCGGGCGGCACGTTCGACAGACCTGCGAGCAGGAGAATGATCGCGAAGCCGACGTACTTCCAGGTGAGCACGAACAGCATCGTCCAGATCACGACGTCGAGGTCGGCGAGCCACGCCTGCACGAAGCTGCCCAGGCCGAGCTGCCGGAGCAGGGCGTCGACGGTGCCGTCGCCGGTGAGGAGCAGTTTCCACATGATGCCGACGGTGACCTCGGCGAGGACGTACGGCACGAACACGAGCAGGCGGAAAGCGGCGCGTCCGCGGAACCGTCGGTTGAGCAGCAGGGCCACGGCCAGGGCGATGGGCCCCTGGATCACCAGCGACCCGACCACGATGATGGCGTTGTTGCGCAGCGCGTCGAGGAAGACCGGGTCCTGGAAGGCGAGGACGTAGTTGTCGTAGCCGACGAAGTCGGTCGGGGGTCCGACGCCGCGCCAGCGGAACAGGCTGTAGTAGACCGCGAACCCCATCGGCACCAGCACGAACATCACGTAGACGGCGATCGCCGGCGTGGTGAGCCCGATGATCTCGTACCACTTGCGTCTGGTCTCGGCGGCCCGGGCGGACGAGCGCCGAGCCGGCCGGGGGCCCGCCGGCGGCGCGTCCGCGCCGCCGACGGGGATCCGGGTCGGGTTGATGGAGGTCACTTCTTCGCGGCCGCCTTCATCGCCTCGACGACCTTCTCCGGGGTGCCGTTGCCGGCGAAGATGGCGACGACGGCGTCGTTCATCGCGTTGCCGACGGTGCTGCCGAAGGCCGTGTCCAGCCAGAGCTGCACGTAGGTCGCTCCGGAGGTGGCCTCCAGGATGGACTTCAGGGCGGGGTCGGTGACGCCGGCCTCCGCGCCCTTGGCGGCGGGCAGGCCGGTGCCGGTCTCGGCGTAGCCCTTCTGCACCTCGGGGCTCACGATGTACTTGAGGAACTCGACGCACTCGGCCGGCGCGTTCTTCGCGCAGGAGTACCCGTCACCGCCGCCGAGGGCCGCCTTCGCGTCACCGGCCGAGCCGGCGATCGCCGGAACGGGGAACCAACCGAGGAACTTCTTGAGGGCCTCCGGGTTCGCGGAGACGGTCTCCAGGGTGCCCCGGTTCCAGTCGCCCATCAGCTCCATGGCGGCCTTGCCGTTGGCGAGCAGGCCGTTCGCGCTGGTCGGGTCGTTCTGGCCCGGCGTGGCGATGAAGTTCGGCTGGAAGGGGTTGGTGCCGATGAAGCTCTTGAGGTCCTGGCCCGCCTTGACGAAGCACGGGTCGTCGAAGACCAGGTCGACGGAGGCCTTCTTGAGCGTGTCGACCGAGCAGGCACGCAGCGCGAAGTTGTACCACCAGTGCGCGGCGGGCCACTTGTCACCGGCGCCCAGCGCGATCGGGATGACGTTGATGGCCTTGAGCTTCGTGACCGCCTGGTTCAGCTCGTCGAAAGTGGTCGGAGGAGCGGCGATGCCCGCTTTCGCGAACATGTCCTTGTTGTACCAGATGCCCTCGATCCCCATCCGGTACGGCAGGCCGTACTGCTTGCCGTCCACCTGCCAGATCTCGGTCGCGCTGCCGATGTTGGCGACCTCGTCCTTGACCTGTTCGGTGAGGTCCTTGAGGTAGTCGGCCTCCACCTGCTCGCGCATCTCGCCGCCGCCCCACGCCTGGAAGATGTCCGGCGGGTCGCTGGTCAGCAGCGCGGCGGGGAGCCGGGTGCGCTGGAGTTGGTTGGTCTCGATCGCCTCGATCTGGATCGTGACGGTCGGGTGCTGTGCGGAGAAGTCCTTCGCGACCTTCTCCCAGTACGTCTTGCCAGGCCCGTCCTGGGAGGCGTTGTGCCACCAGGTCAGGGTCACCGGGTTCTTGTAGAGCTCGTTCTCAGCGGGGGCTTCATCGTCGCCGCCGTTACACCCGGCGACGAGCAGTGCGGTGGTCATTAACAGCGCCAGGGTGGCGCCCGCGCGGTGCCTCATCGCCATCGACACGTCTCCTCGACTAGCAGTGGCGGTACTTAGGTGCGGCGAGTTTTGCAGCCGCTGCGACGGGGTGTCAACCGTTGTCGATAACGTTTTCGACTCCCTCGCGACGAGTCCCAGGTGGCCCTCTATCATCGTCGGCGTGACCTTCCCCGAGCGTGTCAAGATGTCGGACGTGGCCCGTACGGCCGGCGTCTCGGTGGCGACCGTGTCGAAGGTCGTCAACGGTCGCTACGGCGTGGCGCAGGCGACCGTCGAGCGCGTCCGGGAGGTCATCCACCAGCTCGGCTACGAGGCCAGCCTCGGAGCGCAGAGCCTGCGTAGCCACCGGACGAACGTCCTGGGCATCCTGGTGGCCGAATTCGAGCCGTTCTCGACCGAGCTGCTCAAGGGCGCGTCGAAGGAGGTCGCCGGCACCGGCTACCAACTGCTGGCCTACTCCGGCGGCGACGGCGACGGCACGGCCGTCGGCTGGGAGCGGCGCTCGCTGGCCCGCCTGTCCGGGACGCTCATCGACGGGGCCGTGATCGTCACGCCGACGGTGGTCGAGACCAAGCAGGGCTTCCACGTCGTGGCCGTCGACCCCCACACCGGCCCGTCCGGGCTGCCCACCGTCGACTCCGACAACTTCGCCGGCGCGATGCTCGCGACCAACTACCTGCTGTCGCTCGGTCACCGCCGCATCGGCCACATCAGCGGTCGCGCCGACCTCGAGTCGGCGCGCCTGCGCGAGGCCGGCTTCCGCCGGGCCATGGCCGACGCGGGCCTCGCGGTCGACGAACGACTCGTCCGCGTCGGCGGTTTCCGGGTCGAGAGCGGCGCCGCCACGGCCGCGGAACTGCTGACACTGCCCGACCGGCCCACCGCCGTCTTCGCCGGCAACGACCTCTCCGCGATCTCCACGATGGACGTCGCCCGGACCATGGGCCTCACGGTGCCCGACGACCTGTCCGTGATCGGCTTCGACAACATCCCCGAGTCGGCGCTGGTCACCCCGCAGCTCACCACGATCGCGCAGCCCCTGCAGCGCATGGGCGCCGAGGCGATGCGCCTGCTCATCGACCTCGTCGGCGGCGTCGAGCGCGACCCGCACGTCCGGCTGCCGACCGAACTGGTCGTCCGGTCGTCGTGCGCCCCGTACCCGCCCTCCCC
>NZ_RCVI01000395.1:0-12562 GCF_003667455.1 Micromonospora sp. CV4
GCGCCCGCCGTCGCGCCGGCCGGACCGCGCCCGGCGCGACGGCGGGCGCCGGTCCGGCGGGAGCCGGTGACGGTACGGGCTCGTGACGGTACGGGCGTGACGGTGCGGGCTCGGCCGGCGCGCCGAGGTAAGGCCGGCATACGATTCCGGTCATGACCACACCGATCATGTCCGAGTCCCAGGTGCGGGCCGCCGTGGAGCGGGAGATGCCCGGCGTCCGGGCCGACCTGGAACGCCTCGTCCGCATCCCCGGCATCGCGTTCGAAGGCTTCGACCACTCACACGTGGAGCGTTCCGCCGAGGCGGTCGCCGAGCTGCTGCGCGGCTGTGGGCTGGACGTCGACATCGTGCGTTCCGGCGGGCAGCCCGCGGTGATCGGCCGCCGTGCCGCCCCGGCCGGCGCGCCCACCGTGCTGCTCTACGCCCACCACGACGTGCAGCCGGTCGGCGACCGGTCGCTGTGGGAGTCCGACCCGTTCGAGCCGGTCGAGCGCGACGGTCGGCTCTACGCCCGGGGCGCGGCCGACGACAAGGCCGGCATCATGGCGCACATCGCGGCGCTGCGCGCGTACGGTGACGCGCTGCCGGTCGGCGTGGTCCTCTTCATCGAGGGCGAGGAGGAGTACGGCTCCGACTCGCTGGAGCGGCTGCTGGCGGAGCACCGCGACGAGATCGCCTCGGACGTCATCGTGATCGCCGACTCCGGCAACTGGGACATCGGCGTACCGGCGCTGACCACCTCGCTGCGCGGCATCGTCAACTGCTTCGTCGAGGTCCGCACGCTGGACCACGCGGTGCACAGCGGCATGTTCGGCGGTGCCGTCCCGGACGCGCTCACCGCGCTGGTCCGGCTGCTGGCCACCCTGCACGACGACGCCGGGAACGTGGCGGTGGACGGGCTGGTCGGCCGCGAGGGCGCCACCGTCGACTACCCCGAGGACCGGATCCGGGGCGAGTCCGGGCTGGCCGAGGGCGTGCAGTTCATCGGCACGGGCCGGATCACCGACCGGCTCTGGACCAAGCCCGCGCTGGCGGTGCTCGGCATCGACGCGCCGTCCACCGGCGAGGCGCCGAACGCCCTGGTCCCGTCCGCGAAGGCGAAGCTGAGCATCCGGCTCGCCCCGGGCGACGACCCCAAGCGGGCGTACGCGGCGGTGCGCGCGCACCTGGAGAAGCACGCGCCGTGGGGCGCGCAGGTGACGGTCACCTTCGAGCACGACGGCGACCCGTGCGTGATCGACGCGTCCGGCCCGATGTTCGACGCCGCCCGCTCGGCGTTCCGGGAGGCCTGGGACGGCACCGACCCGGTGGACATCGGCGTCGGCGGGTCGATCCCGTTCATCGCCACGTTCCAGGAGATGTTCCCGAAGGCGGCGATCCTGGTGACCGGTGTGGAGGACCCGCACGCCCGCGCGCACGGCCCGAACGAGAGCCTGCATCTCGGGGAGTTCGCCCGGGTCTGCCTCGCCGAGGCGCTGCTGCTGGGCAAGGTGGCCGCGGCGGGCACGAACACCCCCTAGGGTGTCGGAACCGTAACTTCCGGTGTGATCTGGGAGTTTGCGGTGTGTCGGGCGCGGGGCTGTTATAACCTTTCGAACATGAGTACGAACGAGGTGATGGCCCGGTTGGGGGCCGCCGTCAGCGCGCTGGGGGACGTCGACGTCTCCGCGTGGTCCGAGGACACGCTCAAAGAACAGCTCGGTGAGCTCTCCGCCGCCCTGGTCGCCCTCGACTCGGTGCTCTCCCGGGTCGCCGGCGAGGTCCGCGCCCGGGGGCTGCGCATCGAGGAACCCGTCTCCGCCTGATCCGCCGTCCACCTGGTCGGCGGCATCCTGCCGACACCGCCCGGGCACGGCAATGCCCGGGCGGTGTCGGGGGTGACTGGCAGGATGGGGCTCGTGCGGTTCCTCGACCTGGCAGCCACGTCCGCCGCCGTCGGCGCCACCAGCGGCCGACGCGCCAAGGTGGAGCTGCTCGCCGACGCGCTGCGCCGGCTCGACCCGGCCGAGGTGGAGCCCGGCGCCGGCTATCTCGCCGGTGAGCTGCGGCAGCGACAGACCGGGGTCGGTTATGCGAGCCTGCGTGACCTGCCGTCACCGGCCGCCGAGCCGACGTTGACCGTGGCCGCCGTCGACGCCGCCATCGCGCAGATCGCCGCAGTGCACGGCGCGGGCTCGCAGGCGCGACGCCGAGCGCTGCTCGGGGCCCTCTACGCGGCGGCGACCGCCGAGGAGCAGCGGCTGCTCACCAACCTGTTCAGTGGTGAGCTGCGGCAGGGCGCCCAGGCCGGGCTGCTCGCCGACGCGGTGGCCCGGGCCGCCGAGGTGCCGGTGGCCGCGGTCCGTCGAGCCCTGCTGCTCGCCGGTGACCTGCGCGTGGTGGCGGTGGCCGCGCTGACCGGAGGCGCCGCCGAGCTGGCCGGGTTCGGCCTGCGGGTCGGCCGGCCGCTGGCGCCGATGCTCGCGCAGAGCGCCCCCTCGGTCGATGAGGCGCTGACCGCGACCGGCACCCCGGCGGTGGTCGACGTGAAGCTCGACGGCATCCGCATCCAGGTGCACCGCTCCGGCGCGGACATCGCCGTCTTCACCCGCAGCCTCGACGACATCACCACCCGGGTGCCCGAGGTGGTCGCCGCGGTCCGTGCCCTGCCCGGTCGGGAGTTGGTGCTCGACGGCGAGGCGATCGGCCTGGACCAGACCGGCCGCCCGCTGCCGTTCCAGCAGACGTCCAGCCGGGCCGCCCGGCGCACCACGCCCAGCACCACCGGGCGTACACCGGTCGCCCCGGCGGTGCTCGCGGCCGCCGCCAGCGCCGGCGAGACCGTGCTGACGCCATACTTCTTCGACCTGCTGCACCTCGACGGCCAGGATCTGATCGACCTGCCGGGCCGGGAGCGGTGGGAAGCGCTCGCCGGCGCGGTGGACGCCTCGCTGCTGGTGGGGCGCATGGAGGTCGACGGCCCGGAGCAGGCCGGGGCCGCGTTCGCCGCCGCGCTCGACGCCGGCCAGGAGGGCGTGGTGGTCAAGGCGCCCGACGCGCCCTACGACGCCGGCCGGCGCGGCGCGGCGTGGGTCAAGGTCAAGCCCCGGCACACGCTGGACCTGGTGGTGCTCGCCGTCGAGTGGGGCAGCGGCCGGCGGCAGGGCTGGCTGTCCAACCTGCACCTGGGTGCGCGCGACCCGCGCACCGGCGACTTCGTGATGCTCGGCAAGACGTTCAAGGGGCTCACCGACGAGCTGCTGCGGTGGCAGACCGAGCGCTTCCTCGGCCTCGCGGTGGAGCGTGGCGACTGGGTGGTCCGGGTCCGCCCCGAGCAGGTGGTGGAGATCGCCTTCGACGGGGTGCAGACGAGTTCGCGCTACCCGGGTGGGATGGCGCTGCGGTTCGCCCGGGTGGTGCGGTATCGGGACGACAAGTCCGCCGCCGAGGCCGACACCATCGACGCGGTCCGCGCCATCCACGCCGGGCGTCCCACCGGCTGAGCGGCCGCACCGGCCCGGGTCACCGGCCCGAGAGCGACCGGGCGTAGTTGACCTGGTTGTTGAGGTGCTGCACCTGGCCCTGGTCGGTGACCGGGATCCGGGCCACGTACTGCTGGGCGCCGTTGGTGACGGTCACCTGCACCGTGCCGTAGTGCCGGGTCTCCTTGACCAGCAGGAACAACAGGCTGAAGAAGGCCAGGCAGAAGAAGCCGACGATCGCACAGACCAGCGCCCAGGTGGCGACCTTCTCGTCCCGCTGCCAGTAGTCGGCCACGTGCCAGGAGGCGCCGGCCAGCGGCAGCACCCCGGTCGGCGTACGGATGATCGGCGGGCTCACCGTGATCTCGGCGATCTGCACCGCGACCACCTCCGGCCCGGCGGTCGCGAAGCCGGCCGGGATCGGGTGCCCCGGCATCGGAACCGGCGGGTACGGCCCGGCCGCCGGCCACGCCCCGGCGGGCTGCGCGGGAGGCGCGGAGAACTGCCCCGGAGGCCCGGAGAACTGTGCGGGCGGCCCGGAGAACTGTGCGGGCGGCCCGGAGAACTGTGCCGGAGGCCCGGAGAAGGGTGGCGCGGAGAACTGCGCGGGTGCTACGGCGAACGACGCGGGAGGCGCGGAGAACTGCGCCGGAGGCCCGGAGAACGGTGCCGGTGGCGGCGGAGGCTGCGTCGGCGGCGCGGCGAACTGTCCCGCCGACGGGACCGGCGCGGCGGGGAACTGCGCGGTGGGTGCCGTCGTCGGCCACGCTGTCGTCGGAGGTGCGGTGGGCGTATCGGAGAGCGGCGCGGCCGGGAACGGCGCCGTCGGCGGGGTGACCGGAAGCGGCGCGGTGGGCGGCGCGGCGGCCCACGGATCGGTCGGCGGGTGCGCCCGGGTGACCGGCTCGGAATCGGGCAGCGGGGCCGTGGGATCCGTGCTCACCGGGACCCCCAACGCGAGATGATCACTCGGCGGAGACTACCGGCTGCCGTGTCGTCCCGGGCTCCCCCGAGCGTCCGGTTGGGGGACACCGGCGCGTCAGGCGGACGCGCTCGGCGTCGGCTCGGCGGCCCGGTCCAACGGGGGCGGGGTGGCGCCGATGACAGCGGCCCGGCGGGCCTCCCGACGGGCCACCCAGCCGTAGCCGAACAGGGCCATCACGGCGAAGAGCCACCACTGCACGACGTAGCCGAAGTTCTGCCAGTTGTTGGTGTGCCCGACCGGCACCGCCTTGAACACCGGGTCGGCGGCCGGGGTCTGCTCGTCCAGCAGCAGGTAGGCGCCGTACACCGGGTAGGGCAGTTCGCGGGCCAGCCGCGGCACGCCGATCCGTCGGATCTCCAGTCGACCGTCGCGCCGTTCCACCGTGCCGGCGCCGCTCTCGGTCGCGTGCACCCGACCGACCACCGTCACGTCGCCGGTCGGCACGGCGGGCACCGGCGGCTGCGCTGTCGCTCCGCCCGGCGCGGGTGGAATCCAACCCCGGTCGACCAGCAGCGCCGTGCCGTCGGCGAGCACCAGCGGGGTCAGCACCTCGAAGCCGACCCGGCTGTCCACCGTCCGGCCGCGGACCAGGACGGTGTTCGTCGGGTCGTACCGGCCGGTGACGGTGACCCGGGTCCACACCTTGTCCTCGGCGGGTGCCGGGCCGGTCGTTCCCGCGCCGCCCGCGGGGGCGCGCAGCGCATCGGCCAGGGGCGCCGGAGGCATCCGCAGGCCGGCGTCGATCCGCTCGTTGACCTCGGTGCGCCCCCGGTAGCGGTCCAGCTGCCAGTTGCCGAGCAGGACCATGACCGCGGCGGCGACCAGGGTCAGGGCGAGAGCGCCCAGCCACCGTGGGCTCAGCAGGAACCGGTACACGGCAACGAGGTTACCCGTATGACCGACGCCACTGACCTGGACCGGGCCGCGACCGGGCGACCGACCCCGGTCGGCGGTGCTCGCGTGTCGCTCGGGGCGGGTATCGTCACGCGGACGGACCGGCCCCCCGGTCCGCCGTCGCGTACCCGCCGCCCGCGAGGAGTCGATGATGACCGTCGTGCCGCGCCTGGTGCTCAGCGCGCCGTCCTCCGGGCACGGCAAGAACGCGCTGGCTATCGGGCTGCTCGCCGCCCTGGCCGAGCGGGGGGTCGACGTCGCCGGGTTCAAGCTCGGCCCGGACCACGTCGACGCCGCCTACCTCGGGCTCGCCTCCGGTCGGCCCGGCCGGGTGATCGATCCCCGGCTCGTCGGCGTCGACCGGCTCGCCCCGCTGGTCGCGCACGGTGCCGAGGGCGCCGGGCTCGCCGTGGTGCAGGGCAGCATGGGCCTGTACGACTCGGTCGGCGGCCGCCCCGAGCAGGAGTCCACGGCGGCCGCGGCCGCCGCGCTGCGCAGCCCCGTGGTGCTCGTGGTCGACGTGGCCGCGATGGGCCAGTCGGTGGCCGCCATGGTGCACGGTTTCCGCTCGTACGACGAGCAGCTCTGGCTCGGCGGGGTGATCCTCAACCGGGTGGCGTCCTCGCGGCACGAGGGAATGCTGCGCGAGGCGCTGGATGACGTGAACGTGCCGGTCTACGGCGCGCTGCGCCGGCAGGACCTGCCGGCGGTGCTGCCGTCGCGGCGGCACGGCGTGGTGCCCGTGGTCGGCGGGTCCGCCGATGCCGCCCGCGCGGTCCGCCGGCTGGGCGAGGCCGTCGCCGCCACGGTCGACCTGGAGCGGCTGCTCGGGCTGGCCCGCTCGGCTCCGCCGCTGCCGGCCTCGGCCTGGTCGCCGGAGGAGGCGCTCGGTCCGGTGACGGTTCCGGCGGACCGGCCGCTGGTGGCGCTCGCCGGCGGGCCGGGGGGCAGCTTCAGCCACCCGGAGACCGCGGAGCTGCTGCGGGCCGCCGGCGCCGAGGTGGTCACGGTCGATCCACTGCGCGACGAGGCGCTGCCGGCCGGCGCCCGTGCGCTGGTCATCGGCGGCGCGCTGCCCGAGGCGTACGCCGAGCAGCTGTCGGCCAACCGGCGGCTCTGCATCGCCGTGGCGGAGCTGGCGCGCACCGGGCGTCCGGTGGTCGCCGAGGGCACCGGCCTGCTCTGGCTGGCCCGGGAACTGGACGGGCTGCCGATGTGCGGGGTGCTGGACGCGGTCGGCGTCAGCCGGGACGGCCTGGTGGTGGGCTACCGCGAGGCGACCGCCCAGACCGACAGCGTGGTCGCCGCGCGCGGCACGGTGCTGGTCGGGCACAAGGAGCACCGCGCGGTGCTCACCCCGCGGTCCGGTCAGCGTCCGGCGTGGAGCTGGGACGGGGGCACGCCGGAGGGCTTCGTGTGGCGCAACGTGCACGCCTCGCAGCTCACCCTGCACTGGGCCGGCCACCCGACGACCGCCGCCCGGCTGGTCGCCGCGGCGGCGGCCGACCCGGCGACCGAGCCGGTGCCCGCGGAGCCGGAGCCCGGCGGGGTGCCGGCGTGATCGGTCAGGTTGCGGTACGCCGCTTCCCGGAGCTGACCGTCTCCACCCCGCGCACCGAGGTGCGCCGGCACACCGCGGCCGACGCGGCGGCCGTCGGGGAGATCTTCGCCGACAAGCTGACCCGCCGCTGGCTGCCGTTGGCCGACGACTCCGGCCCGATCGACGGGCACGCCTGGTGCACCGACCTGGCCCGGCAGCGGCGTGACAGCGGCGAGGGGGACCACTGGGCGGTGCTCCGGCGCGAGGACGACCAGGTGGTGGGCTCGCTTTGGACCCGACGCACCGACTGGGGCGCCCGGGCCACCGAGATCTCCTACGCGATGGCCCCGCACGCGCGCGGGTTCGGCCTGGCCGCCGAGGCCGTGGACGGGGTGGCCATCGCGCTGATCCTGGAGCACGGCTTCCAGCGGATCGAGCTGCGGGTGGCCCCCGGCAACCTGGCCTCCCGCCGTGTCGCCGAGAAGGCCGGCTTCAGCTACGAGGGCCTGCTGCGCAACGCCGGCTTCGTCCGTGGCGGCCGGGTGGACCTGGAACTCTGGTCGTTCGTCGCCGCCGACCTGCGCTGACCCTCGCCCTCAGCCGACGATGGCGTCCGAGGGTGGAGTGAACTGCCGGGTCGGTTGACCCTTCAGTCCGTCGCGCAGGGTCTCCGCGACCGCGCCGATCGGGATCTGCGACTGCCCGTCGCCGACCGCGTTGAACGGGTTGTCCGGGTCGGAGATGAAGCTCGCCGCGGCCAGCTCCGGGGTGTAGCCGACGAACCAGGCGGACCGGGTGCTGTCGGTGGTACCGGTCTTGCCGGCCACCGGGCGGCCGACCGTTCCCCGGACGCTGTCGGCGGTGGACCAGCCGCCACAGCCCCCACGCGCCGGGGTGTCCCCGGTCGGGCAGCGCGCGGCGTCGGTGGCCGCCCGGGCGGCGTCCGCACTCACCACCTGCCGGCAGCGCGGCTTGGCCACCTCGCGCTCGATGCCGCTGGCGGTCGCGTACGTGGTCGGTGTGCCGTCCCGGTTCATGATCGCCTGCACCGGGATCGCCTCGCAGTACCGGCCGTCGGCGGCGATGGCGGCGTACGCGTTCGCCATCTCCAGCGGGGTGGCGTCGGAGACGCCCAGGGTGAACGCGCCCCACTTCTTCGCCTTCGTCGGGGACGCCTGCTCCCGGTCGACGTCGGTGCGCCAGCGCAGCCCGAGCTGTTCGGCCAGCCGGACCGCCCGTTCCGCGCCGACCTGCTCCTCCAGCCACACGAAGTACGTGTTGACCGACTTGCCGAAGCCGGACCACATGGTCTGCTGCCCGGTCATCGCGCCGCTGGCGTTCGAGGGCGCCCAGCCGTCGTAGACGGCCGACTTGTAGCGGTACGGGGCGTTGAACGAGGTGGAGAGCGTCATCCCCGAGTCCAGCGCGGCCAGCATCGGGAACATCTTGAACGTCGACCCGGCCTGGTAGCCCGGCAGGTCGCCGCCGCCGAGCAGCGGCGCCACCGTGTTCGGGTAGTTGGCCTTGACCTTCGGCCCCGCCTCGGGGTTGGAGCTCTGCGGGTTCTCGCTGAGGTCCAGCGAGTACGTCCGGTTCACCGCCATCGCCTTCACCCGCCCGGTGCCGGGCTCGGAGACCACGATGCCGTTGGCGAACGGGCTGCCGGTGCCCTCCTTGGCGCCGACGTTCTTCTCCGCCGCCTCCTGGATCTTCGGGTCGATGCTGAGCACGATCCGGTAGCCGCCCCGGCGCAGCTTGTCCATCCGTTCCAGCCGGTTCGCACCGAACGCGGGCTGCGCGCTCCACCAGTTCTTCAGGTAGTCGCAGGCGAAGCCCCAACTGTTGTACTTCTCCGACACGGCGGCGCAGTCGTTCGGCGGGCTGGTCAGCTTCAGGCGGATCGGTTCGGTCTTGGCGGCGGCGGCCGAGTCGGGGGAGAGGTAGCCGAGTTGGCTCATCCGGTCCAGGACGTAGTTGCGCCGTCCGGTCGCCTCCTTCTGGTCGGAGTCGGCCGGGTCGTACTCCGACGGGGACTTGACCAGCCCGGCGAGGGTGGCCGCCTCGACGGGGGTGAGGTCCTTCGGGGTCTTGGAGAAGAAGATCTCGCTGGCCGCGTAGATGCCGTACGCGCGGTGCCCGAAGTACGCCGAGTTCAGGTAGCGCTCCAGGATCTGCTCCTTGCTCATCTCCTTCTCCAGGTCCAGCGCCATCCGCATTTCCTTGACCTTGCGCAGGCTGGTCTGCTGGGTGGCCTCCTGGACCTCCTTGGGGGTGGTCGCGCTGTCCCGCAGGGCCATCCGGACGTACTGCATGGTCAGGGTGGAGGCGCCCTGGGAGACGCCGTTGGAGCGGGTGTTGGCCACGAAGGCCCGTGCCACGCCCTTCGGGTCGACGCCGTGGTGCTGGTAGAAGCGGGAGTCCTCGGCGGCGACGATCGCCTGCTGGATGTTCGGCGACATGTCCGACAGCTTCGTGTACTGCCGGTACTCCTCGTAGAACATGGTCAGCACGGTCTTGCCGTCCGGGGCGTAGAGGTACGAGGTCTCGGCGGGCAGGGCGGTGGCCAGCAGCTTGGTCTTCTGCTCCACGGCGTGCGCGGTGGCCTTCGCGCCGAGCCCGGTGAGGGCGACCAGCGGGTACGCGGCGGCGGCGATCACGATGCCGGCGATCAGTCCGGCGCGCAGGAGAGGGACGAGTCGACCAGCGGCAGCAAGGGGTCGGTTGCTCACGTGGCCAAGTTATGACATTTCCGATTCGTACATGAGAAGAACTCATAAACCGGCGGGTGGGTGACGCGGCTTACGCGGAGATCAGCTGTCCCATCGGCCGCCTTCCCGGCAGGATCGCGGACATGCGTGATCAGCCGAGCGGAGCGACACCCGTCGCCGGGACGGGAACGGCGGCTGCTCCCGAGCCGGACCTGGGACATCACGGCGACGCGGAGGTCGGCGCGGGGCTGGTCGACCTGGCCGTCAACGTCCGCCAGGCGCCGCTGCCGGATTGGCTGGCCGGCCCGATCACCGCCACCCTCACCGACCTGGCCCGCTATCCGGACCCGGCGCCGGCCCGGGCCGCGGTCGCCGCCCGGCACCGACGTCACCCGGACGAGGTACTGCTCACCGCCGGCGCCGCCGAGGGGTTCGTGTTGATCGCCCAGGCGCTGCGCGGCGTCCGCCGCCCCGTCGTGGTGCACCCCCAGTTCACCGAGCCGGAGGCGGCGCTGCGGGCCGCCGGGCACCCGGTGCAGCGGGTGCTGCTGGACCCTGCCGAGGACTTCCGGCTCGACCCGAACCGGGTGCCCGCCGACGCCGACCTGGTGATGATCGGCAACCCGACGAACCCGACCTCGGTGCTGCACCCGGCGCAGACGGTGGCCGCGTTGGCCCGCCCCGGCCGGGTGCTGGTGGTCGACGAGGCGTTCGCCGACACGACCGTCGCACCGGGGCATCCCGGCGAACCGCAGTCGCTGGCCGAACGGCGTGATCTGCCCGGGCTGCTCGTGCTGCGCAGCCTCACCAAGACCTGGGGCCTGGCCGGCCTGCGCATCGGCTACCTGCTCGGCGAGCCGGAACTGCTGTCCCGCCTCGCCGCCGTCCAGCCACTCTGGGCGGTCTCCACGCCCGCGCTGGCCGCCGCGACGGCCTGCGCCACCCCCGTCGCGGTCCAGGCCGAACGCGCGATCGCCGCCGAACTCGCCGCCGACCGCGACCACCTGGTCGCGCGCCTCGCCGACCTGCCTGGTGTACGCGTCGTCGGCCGTCCCGCCAGCGCGTTCGTCCTGCTGCACCTGCCCGGCGCGACCCCGGTCCGGGCCGCCCTGCGCGAGCGCGGCTGGGCGGTGCGCCGAGGTGACACGTTTCCCGGCCTCGGCCCGGACTGGCTGCGGGTCGCGGTACGCGATCGAAACACCACCGACGCGTTCATCGAGGTGCTGCGCGAGACCATGGAGGCATGATGCTGGAGACCACGATCGCGGCGATCCAACCGCCGGACGAGTCGGCCATGGCCGATGCCCGTGCGCTGCACGGCCGGCTCACCAAGCCGGCCGGCTCGCTGGGCGCGCTGGAGGAGCTGTCGGTACGCCTGGCGGGCCTCGCCGGCACCTGCCCGCCGCCGCTGCCCGAGCCGGCCGCCGTGGCGATCTTCGCCGGGGACCACGGGGTGCACGCCCAGGGAGTGACCCCGTGGCCGCAGGAGGTCACCGGGCAGATGATCGGCAACTTCCTGGCCGGCGGCGCGGTGGTCAACGCGTTCGCCCGGCAGGCGGGCGCCTCGGTCACCGTGGTCGACGTCGGCGTGGCCACGCCGACGCCCGCCGGGCCCGTCCAGCCGGCCGCTGAGACGTCCGGCCCGGTCGTCCTGGACCCGTCCACGCCCCGGCTGGTCGCCGCGTCCGTGCGTCGGGGCACCCGGGATCTCGCGGTGACCGCCGCGCTCACCCGGGACGAGGCGCGGGCGGCGGTGCAGACCGGCATCCGGATCGCCGGCGAGTTGATCGACGCCGGGGCCGCCATCCTGCTCACCGGCGACATGGGCATCGGCAACACCACCCCCGCCGCCGCGCTGATCGCCGCCTTCACCGGCGCCGACCCGCTCGACGCCACCGGCCGGGGCACCGGGGTCGACGACCCGACGTACGCCCGCAAGGTGGCGGTGGTGCGGGCCGCGCTGGCCCGGCACACGCCCGACCCGGCCGACCCGCTGGGTGTGCTGGCCGCCGTCGGCGGCCTGGAGCACGCCGCGCTGGCCGGGCTGATCCTGGGCGCCGCGGCGCGCCGTACGCCGGTGCTGCTGGACGGGGTGATCGCGGTGTCGGCCGCCCTCGCCGCCGCCGCGTTCGCCCCGGACGCGGTCGGCGCCATGGTCGCCGGCCACCGTTCGGCCGAGCCCGGCGCGACGGTGGCGTTGCGTCACCTCGGCCTCGACCCGCTGATCGACCTGGGGCTGCGCCTCGGCGAGGGAACCGGGGCGCTCCTGGCGCTGCCGGTGGTCACCGGCGCGGTCCGGGTGCTGCACGAGGTGGCCACCTTCGACTCCGCCGGGGTGGCCGAGAAGTGACCGCCCGCGTCCAGCTCGGAGGTGCGGTGTGAGCGCCAACCCGTACCCCCTCGGCCTGCGGCTCGACGGGCGGCGGGTGGTCGTCGTGGGCGGTGGGGCGGTCGCCACCCGACGGGTGCCGGCGCTGCTGGATGCCGGCGCGGACGTTCTGCTGGTGGCGCCGGAGCTGACCCCGGCGCTGCGCGCCCGCGCGGACGCCGGCCGGCTGTGCTGGGTGCCGCGCCGGTTCGAGCCGGAGGACCTGGACGGTGCGTGGCTGGTCCAGGTGGCGATCGACGACCCGATCGCGGCGGCGTCGGTGAGCGCCGTCGCCGCCGAGCGCCGGATCTTCTGCGTCCGCGCCGACGACCGCCTGGCGGCCACCGCCTGGACCCCGGCCGTGACCCGGCACGGCCCGGTCACCGTGGCGGTGCTCGGTGGCGGCGACCCGCGCCGCGCGATGACCGTCCGCAACGCCATCCGCGATCTGCTCGCGGCCCGCCTGACGCCGCAGTCTGCCACTCCGACGCGCGGTGCCGCTCCCACGCACGGCCAGCCCGATGCCGAAGCGGCGACCGCTGCGGCCGAGCCAGCCGGTGCGGCTGATACGGCCGGCGGGGGCCCTGTCTCCTATACACCTCTGAC
>NZ_RCVI01000400.1:0-12481 GCF_003667455.1 Micromonospora sp. CV4
GCGGAGACCAGAGCGTCGGCGGTCCCGTCGCGGGCGGCGGTGACCGCGGCCCGGGCGACCCGCGCCTGGGCCCGCCGCCCCAGCGGTCGGCTCACCCTGCCCGGGGTCTTCCTGCTCGCCCTGGTGGCCGCGACCGCCGCGGCCGGCGCGCTGCTCGTGCCGGCCGCCATCCGCGCGCCCCGGACGGTGGCGGTCGACGCCACCGTTCCGCCGACCGTTGCCGTTCCGCCCCCGGTGCCGCCGTCCGGAGTGCCCACCGGCGGGCTGCCGACCGGGCCCCTTCCCACCGGCGGACTGTCGACCGGGCCACTCCCCGGCGGCGGCCTGCCGACCGGGCCGGCGGTCGGCGGGCGACCCTCGGACGCCCTGGCCGGCTGGGCGCAGCAGGTCGGCGCCAAGGTCGGTGTCCCACCGACCGCCATGCAGGCGTACGGCTACGCCGAGCTGGTGCTCGCCCAGACCAACCGCAGCTGCGCGCTGAGCTGGACCACGCTGGCCGCGATCGGCCAGGTCGAGTCCGGGCACGGCGCGGCCAACGGCGCTCGGCTCGGGCAGGACGGCAAGGCGCTGCCGCAGATCATCGGCCTGCCGCTGGACGGGCGGGACGACCGGATGCGGATCATCGACACCGACCGCGGGCTGCTCGACCAGGACACCTCGTTCGACCGCGCGATCGGGCCGATGCAGTTCATCCCCACCACCTGGCAGGAGATCGGCGCCGACGCGGACAACGACGGCGTCAAGGACCCGCACGACCTGGACGACGCCGCCCTGGCGGCGGGAAACTACCTGTGCAAGAACAACCGCAACCTGAGCATTCCGGGCGACTGGTGGAACGCCATCCTGTCGTACAACGACGTGCGCCGGTACGCCCAGGACGTCTACGACACCGCGAACCGGTACGGACGGGCCAGCCGCACGTGAAGTGATCGTCCGCATACATTGGAGAACTGGACACTTCCCCCGGGCAGCTGTTAGCGGCAAGCTAGACGGGTGATGGTGCGCGAGTGGGACCCCAGGACCGCGTCGTCCGCCGAGATCGCGTCGCTGCTGGACACGCTGAACGCGGTTCTGGCGGTCGATCTGCCGCAGGACCCGCCCTGGCGGGAGGACTCCCTGCGCGAATACCTCGCCGAGGTGATGCCCGGTGAGCGGCGACTCTCCTGGATCGCCCAGGCCGAGCCGACCGCCCCCGGCGACCCGGGCACGGTGCTCGGCCAGGTCCACGTGCTGCTGCTGGGCGACATCGGTGTGCTCGAGGTGCTGGTGCACCCGTCCGTGCGGCGCGGCGGGCTGGGCCGCGACCTGGTGCTGCGCGCCGCCCGCCGGGTCTACCAGGAGGGCTTCCGGTCGATCGGGGTCGAGGTGGTCGGCGACACGCCGGCGGTGGGCTTCTACGAGTCGCTCGGCTTCACCCGGGAGTACGTGGAGACGCGCAGCGTGCTCGACCTTGCCACGGTCGACTGGACCGAGCTGGCCGGGATGGCCACCGGCATCGGTGCGGGCTACCACCTGGAGTTCTTCCCCGGCGGTCCGCCGGACGACCTGATCGAGGCGTACGCCCGGGCCAAGGCGGAGGTGCGCGACGTCGACGACGGCGAGCTGCGCCCCAGCTCCTACGACCCGCAGCGACTGCGGGACAGCCTGGACACCCTGCACCGGCGGGGCATGAAGCCGTACATCGTGCTGGCTCGGCACGAGCAGAGCGGCGAGGTCGCCGGCCTGACCGAGGTGGTGGTGCCGGCACAGCACCCGACACGCGCCGACCAGTACGACACGATCGTCGCGCAGGACCACCGGGGGTACGGCATCGATCGGGCGATCAAGGCCCGGATGCTGCTGGAGCTGCGTTCCGCCGAGCCGGAGCTGGCTGAGGTGCAGACCTGGAACGCGCAGGCCAACGAGGCGATGCTCAAGGTCAACGCGGAGCTGGGCTATCGGCCCGACCGGGACTGGTGCGAATACAGCGTCGACATCGCCGAGCTGGTGCACCGGATCGACCAACCACGCTGAGGGAATTCACGAAACTGTCCAATGGGGGATGGACGGTGGACAGTCGCGCACCTTAACGTGCGTTGACTCCCATCCACCCATCGTGGAGGCCCTATGCGCCCGCGCCGCACAATCGCCGCGCTCGCGACCGCCACCGTCGCCGTGACCGTCACGGCCCTCGGCGTCGCACCCACCGCGGCCAGCGCCGCGCCCACCGACCTGTTCATCTCGGAGTACGTCGAAGGCTCGTCGAACAACAAGGCGATCGAGCTGTTCAACGGCACCGGTGGCGCCGTCGACCTCACCGCCGGCGGCTACCAGCTCCAGCTCTACTTCAACGGCTCCGGCACGGCCACCACCATCGCGCTGACCGGGACGGTGGCCGCCGGCGACGCGTTCGTGTTCGCCAGCGCCTCGGCCGGGTCCGCCATCCTCGCCCAGGCCGACCAGACGACCGGTGCGAGCCTGTTCAACGGCGACGACGCGATCGTGCTGCGCCGGGGCGCGACCGTGCTCGACTCGATCGGCCAGGTGGGCGTCGACCCGGGCACCGAGTGGGGCGCCGGCGCCACCAGCACGGCCGACAACACCCTGCGCCGGCTGCCCGCCGTGACCTCCGGTGACACCGACCCGTCGGACGCGTTCGACCCCGCCGCGCAGTGGGCCGGTCTCCCGGTCGACACCGTCGACGGGCTCGGCGCGCACACCGTGGACGGCGGTGGTCCGGTCGACGCGCCGGCCACGCTGACCTGCGGCGGGCCGCTGGTCACCGCCGCGGGCACGGCGGCGACTCGCGAGGTCACCGCCACCGACCCGGACGACACGATCGTCGACCTGGCGGTGACCGCGGTCAGCCCGACGCCGGCCACCGGCTCGATCACCCGCACCGCGGTCACCCCGGCCGAAGGGGTGGGTGGCACCGCTCGCGCCACGGTCGGCACGAGCGCCGACCTCGCCGCCGGGGCGTACACCGTCACGGTCACCGCGACCGACGCGGGCGGCGGCACCGCCAGCTGCGCGCTGGCCGTGCAGGTGACCCGGGAGCTGACCGTCGGCGAGGTACAGGGCCCGACCACCGACGCCGAGTCCGGCCCGGCCGACCGCTCGCCACTCGCACCGGCGAGCGGCAACGGCACCAGCAGCACGCTGTACGACGTACGCGGCGTGATCACCCAGTTGACCCTGGCCCGCACCTCGGCCGGGGCGGAGCAGCACGGGTTCTTCCTGCAGAGCCGCACCGGCGACACCGACGGCGACCCCACCAGCTCCGACGGCATCTTCGTGTTCATGGGCACGTTCACCTCGCTGATCGGTGGTTACGTGCCGACGGTCGGCGACGAGGTGGTGCTCCGCGCCCGGGTCTCGGAGTACTTCAACTTCACCCAGCTCTCCGGTGCCTCGCTGGTCCGCCGGATCGCCACCGGTCTGGACGTGGCCACCGCCGTCGCGGTGACCGACGCGGCCCCGCCGGCCGAGCTGACCGACGCGCAGCGCTTCTGGGAGCGGCACGAGGGCGCCCGGCTGCGGGTGCGCGCGGGCAGCGGCGCGGTGAGCGGCCGGGACGTCTTCTCCTCGACCGCCGACGCCGAGCTGTGGGTGATCGACCGGGACGACCCGCTGCTGGACCGCACGGACCCGTACGCCCGGCGGGTGTTCCGGGATTCCCACCCGTTGGACAACGACCCGACCCGTCGCTTCGACGACGGCAACGGCCAGCGGGTGCTGCTCGGCAGCATGGGCGTGAAGGCGACCGCCGGGGACAGCACCGCGCTGCTCCCGCCGGCGCACACCTTCGACACGTTGCGCGCCGACGCGGTGGGCGGCGTCTACTACTCGTTCGAGAAGTACGGCGTCCAGGTCGAGCGGGCCGAGTTCGACGCCGGGGCCGACCCGTCGAAGAACAACCCGCCGAAGCCGGCCGACCGGTCGCAGGAGGTGGCGGTCGCCACCTACAACGTGGAGAACCTTTACGACTACCGGGACGACCCCTTCGACGGCTGCGACTTCGCCGGTAACGCCGGCTGCCCGGGCGTCAGCCCCCCGTTCGACTACGTGCCGAGCGGTGAGGCCGACTACCGCGAGCACCTCGGCGCGCTCGCCGACCAGATCGTCAAGGACCTGCACGCGCCGGACCTGATCCTGGTGCAGGAGGCCGAGGACCAGGACATCTGCACGGTGTCCGGGGCGGCGCTGGCCTGCGGCGACACGGACAACGCCGACGGCGCCCCGGACAGCATCCAGGAGTTGGCGCTCGCGGTGGCGGCGGCCGGCGGCCCGGCGTACGCCGCTGCCTATGACCGGACCGGCGCGGACGCCCGCGGCATCACCGCCGCCTTCCTGTACCGCACCGACCGGTTGTCGCTGGCTGCCGCGACGGCTACCGACCCGCTGCTCGGTTCCGCGCCGACCGTTCAGTACCGCGCCCCGGGGCTGCCGGCCAACGCGGACGTGCAGAACCCGAAGGCGCTCAACGCGGTGCTGCCGTCCGACGTGGACACCTCGACAGGCCGGGACGGGAACAACGTCTTCACCCGCGCACCGCAGCTGGGCAAGTTCAACGTGGCGGCGACGCCCGGCTCGACCGAGCGGTTCACCCTGTACGCGCTCAGCAACCACTACTCCTCCGGCCCGGACAGCCGGATCGGGCAGCGTCGGGAGCAGGCGGCGTACGGCGCGGCGATCGTCACCGCGATCGAGGCGGTTGACCAGAACGCCCGGGTGGTCTACGGCGGGGACCTGAACGTCTTCCCCCGCCCGGACGATCCGATCGCGACGGGCAGCGAGCCCACCCCGTCGGACCAGCTCGCCCCGCTCTACGAGGCGGGCCTGCACAACCTGTGGGACAACCTGGTCGCGGACGTTCCCTCCTCCGCCTACTCGTACAGCTTCGAGGGGCAGGCGCAGACGCTCGACCACCTGTTCGTCAACGACGCGCTCTACGGCGACCTGGTGCAGGTGCGGGCGGCGCACATCAACGCGGACTGGCCGGCGGAGTTCAGCGGGGACGGGTCGCGGGGTTCCAGCGACCACGACCCGCAGGTGGCCCGGTTCCGGTCCCGCGCGTCGCTGACCGTCACCGACGCGACCGTGGCCGAGGGCGACAAGGGCAACCGGCAGCTGACCTTCACCGCCACCGTGTCCCGGCCGCTGTCCCAGCCGGTGCTGATCTGCGCCGCCACCGTCGGCCTCACGGCACAGGCGGGCTCGGACTTCGACGCGTACGCCGGATGCAAGGTGTTGGCGGCCGGGCAGACGTCGGTGGCGTTCCCGGTGACGGTGCGCGGTGACCGAAGGCGCGAGTCGGACGAGAAGCTGACTCTGGTGGTGGCCGGCGTGCCTGGCCTGCGGCTGGCCGACCCGCTCGCCGTCGGGACGATCACCAACGACGACTGACGTCACGCGCTCCCGGCGAGGCCCGTCGATCCGTTCCGGATCGGCGGGCCTCGCTCATGCCAAGGTCAGAGGACCCCGCGCGGGGGCCAGGGCGGTCGGGGCAGGTGCCGGTGTCGGGCCACCCGCACCTCCCACTGGCTGCGCCTCCGCATCGCGTCTCGAACTGCCCTGTCGCGGTAGAACGTCTCCGGCGGGCGGGCCAGCCCGTAGATGTCCGCCCACCACTCGCCCGGCTCGGGGTCGAGGATGGTGTCCAGGTGCGACGGGTAGCGACGCTCCGCGCCGTTGAGCGTGTCCTGCCAGTCCAGCATCGGTTTCAGCACCCGGCCGAACTCGTCCACCACGGCCAGCCGGTAGCCGACCACACTGATGATGCGCCGGAGCAGGACAATGCTCGGCACCATGCGGTCGGCCTCGATCCGGCCGATGGTGGCGTGGTGCACACCCGCCCACCGCGCCAGCTCGCGCTGGCTCAGGTCGGCCCGACGGCGGACCGCACGGACGATGCCGGCGGCCGGCCAGGGCGCGTCGGAAGGCTCGGTGATCAGCACCGGCTCGGATGAGGCTGACGAATCGCTCATGCCGCCACCGTCCCGCCCGGTGGAGCTGACCGCAATCCCGGATACCGCGCCTGTGGACAACGAGCTGGCCTGTGGACAACGTCCATGGCCGGCAGATCACCTTCCGTGCTCGCGGCATCCGACGGTGCCGCCGCCACACCGCGTAGCAGGTCGTCCCGCTGCCACCTCAAGCCGGAACATCACACCAGGCACAACCCCGGCTCGACCAGGGGAACCACGATCCCGGCCGGCGGACCCGAACCCCACGTTCACACACCCTTTGCTCTGCAGTTCGATATGCGCCGATAGCGGAGGGTAACCGTCGCCGTCGTGGGTGCAGAGCAAAGGCGGGGAGCGGGGTGGTGAGGGGTCGTCGAATGGTTACGCTCCGCGAGCCGGCATTACCGCTGGATCCACACGTCCGGACGTGCGGGCGCACCTGCTACCGCGTCGCCCGTTCACCTGCGGGGGGCAACGGGGTCAGGACCGCGCCTGGACGCGCGTGAACCGATGCCGCCCGCCCCGGCAGGCGGCGGGACGGCGCGGCCGGAGTCGAGCCTGGGCTCAGTAACGCTCGCGCAGGAGCTGGGCGGCCTCGACGGCCCAGTAGGTGAGGATGACCTGCGCGCCGGCCCGCTTGATCGAGGTGAGCGTCTCCAGCATCACGCGTTCCCGGTCGATCCAGCCGTTCGCGGCGGCCGCCTCGACCATCGCGTACTCACCGGAGACCTGGTAGGCGGCGACCGGGACGTCCACCGCGGCCCGCACCGCCGACACCACGTCGAGATAGGGCAGCGCCGGCTTGACCATCACCAGGTCGGCGCCCTCGGCGACGTCGAGCGCGACCTCGCGCAGCGACTCCCGCACGTTGGCCGGGTCCTGCTGGTAGCTGCGCCGGTCGCCCTCCAGCGCCGACTCCACCGCCTCACGGAACGGGCCGAAGAAGGCGGAGGCGTACTTCACGGCGTACGCCAGCACGGTCACGTCCTGGTGCCCGGCGGCGTCGAGCGCCCGTCGCACCACGCCGACCTGGCCGTCCATCATCCCGGACGGCCCGACCATGTGGACCCCGGCGTCGGCCTGAGCCACCGCCATCTCGGCGTACGCCTCCAGGGTGGCGTCGTTGTCCACGTCGCCGCTCGGGGTGAGCAGGCCGCAGTGCCCGTGCGAGGTGAACTCGTCCAGGCACAGGTCGCTCATCACGACCGTGTCGTCGCCCACCTCGGCCACCACGTCCCGGATGGCGACGTTCAGGATGCCGTTCGGGTCGATGCCACCGGAGCCGGTCGGGTCCCGTCGCTCCGGCACACCGAAGAGCATGATCCCGCCGACACCGGCCTGGACCGCCTCGGCCGCCGCCTTGCGCAGCGAGTCCCGGGAGTGCTGGAGCACCCCCGGAAGCGACCTGATGGCCCGGGGCTCGGTCAGCCCCTCCTTGACGAACATCGGCACGACCAGCTCGGCCGGGTCGACCCGCGTCTCGGAGACCAGCCGGCGGATCGCCGGGGTGCGGCGCAGCCGCCGGGGACGGCTCTCGGGGTACGACATGGCAGGCCCTCCTCGAACGACTACCGGAAGCGCAGGGCGGTCGGCCCCTGCACCTTCGACCCGCGACGCTGCTTCGCCGGCATGGCGGCGAGCTTCTCGCGCAGCTCGACGGCGTAGGCGGCGAGCGCCTCCACCAGATCGGGCACCGAGGCGTGCGGCGGCTGGACGTCGACCCGCAGACCGAACTCCGTCGCGGTCTCCGCCGTCTTGGGCCCAATGACGGCAACAACCGTCCGGGCGTGCGGCTTCCCCGCGATGCCGACCAGGTTCCGCACCGTGGAGGACGAGGTGAAGAGCACCGCGTCGAACCCGCCCGACTTGATCGCGTCCCGGATCTCGGCGGGCGGCGGCGCGGCCCGGACCGTCCGGTACGCGGTCACGTCGTCGACCTCCCAGCCGCGCTCGGTGAGCCCGGCGGCGAGCGTCTCGGTGGCGATGTCGGCGCGCGGCAGCAGCACCCGGCCCACCGGGTCGAGGATCTCGTCGTGCGGCGAGAACTCGGCCAGCAGCCCCTCGGAGGACTGTTCCCCGGCGGGGATCAGCTCCGGCTGGATGCCGAACGCGCGAACCGCGTCCGCCGTCGCCTCACCGATGCAGGCGATCTTGACGCCACCGAAGTGCCGGGCGTCCAGGCCGTGCTCGGCGAACTTCTCCCAGACCGCGCGGACCGCGTTCACCGAGGTGAAGATGACCCAGGCGTAGCGGCCGTCGACCAGGCCCTTGACCGCCCGCTCCATCTGCGCCGGGGTACGCGGCGGCTCGACCGCGATGGTCGGCACCTCGCACGGGATCGCCCCGTACGCGCGCAGCCGGGCGCTCATCACGCCGGCCTGCTCCTTGGTCCGCGGTACCAGCACCTTCCAGCCGTACAGCGGGCGGTTCTCCCACCAGCTCAGCTTGTCCCGCTGGCCCACACCGACGCCGACGGTGAGCACCACCCGGCCGGTGAAGCCGAGCGCGGCGGCCACGAAGCTGTCGACGGTCGACGTGGTCGTGTACTGGGTCTCACCGGTGCCGTCGCCGGTCACCCCGACACCGGTGGTGCCGTCCACCCCGGCGGCCAAAAGCCCGTCCCGGACGGCGGCGAGGTCACCGGCGTCCACGGCGACGGCGAGCGAGCCCCGGCCGACGGCCGCGGCCAGCGCGTCGAAGTCCAGCGCGCTGACGTCCTCGACGTCGGCGGCGGTACGCACGCCCGGCAACGGAACCCCCGCGTAGGTGGCCACGCCCTCGGCCTGACCGACCCCGGGCACCACCTCGAAGTGCGCGGCGGTGCGGGCCACCGCCTGCACCTCCTTGACCACCGAGTCGTGGCCGAACGGGTCGCCGGCGACCAGGTGCACCGCGTTCAACCCGGACCGGGCCGCGGAGATCAGCACCTTCGCCACGTCCCCCGGCGCGCCCTCGGCCGGGGTGAACTCGGCGTCGTCCCTGGCCTCGGCGCGGACGACGGCGAGCAACGACTCCGGGACTCCCCGGTCGTAGATCACCTGGTCGGCGTCGACCAGGGCGTCGTGCGCCCGACGGGTCAGCAGGCCCGGGTCGCCGGGGCCAGCCCCGACGAACGCGATACGGCCGACGGGCTTACGGGTGCGGGTCATTCTGTGCTCCCAAATTGCTGGGTCCCCGAGCCGGTGTGTCCTTCGTGGCCGAGGATCGAGTCGGCGCCGAGTTCGAGGAGTTCGGCGGCGAGTGCCTTACCGATCTCCGCCGCGTCGGCGGGCGTTCCGGTGCGGGACAGCCGGAGGTCACGAGTGCCGTCCGGGCTGATCACCGCCCCGCGCAGGTAGATCTCATCGCCGGCGTCACCTTCGGCGAGTTCCGCATAGGCGGCGACGGGTGCGCTGCACCCTGCCTCCAGGGTGGCGAGCAACGCGCGCTCCGCGGTGACGGCGGCGTGCGACGGTGCGTGGTCGAGCACCGCGAGCAGCTCGACCAGGTCCTGGTCGTCGACCCGGCACTCCACGGCCAGCGCGCCCTGGGCGGGCGCGGGCAGCATCAGCATCGGGTCCAACGTCTCGGTGATCACGTCGGCCCGGCCCAGCCGGGCCAGCCCGGCCCGGGCCAGCACGACGGCGTCGAGGTCGGCGTCGGGGCCGAGCACCCGCGCCAGGCGGGTGTCCACGTTGCCCCGGATCGGAGTGACCTCCAGCTGCAGGCCGAGCGCGTGCAGCTGGGCGATCCGGCGCAGCGCACCGGTGCCCACGGTGGCACCCGGCGGCAGCTCCGCGAGCGTCCGACCGTCGCGGGCGATCAGCGCGTCACGTGGGTCCTGCCGGGCCGGCACCGCCGCGATGTGCAGCCCGCCGGCGGTGGCCGTGGGGAGATCCTTGTAGGAGTGCACCGCGAAGTCGATGGTCCCGGCGGTCAGCGCGTCGCGCAGCGCGGAGACGAACACCCCGACGCCGAGCCGGTGCACCGGCGCGTTGGAGCGGTCGCCGGCGGTGATCACCTCGACCAGCTCGACCGGGCGGCCGGTGGCGGCGGTCAACGCCTCGGCGACCTGGCCGGACTGGGCCATCGCCAGGGCGCTGCCCCGGGTGCCGAGGCGTAGGGGGGCGGTCATCGCGCACCTCCGGTGGGCGGGATCGGGTCGGTGGCGTCCGCGCCGAGCAGCGGGTCGGTGCCGGTGAACACCGCGCCGAGGTCGGGTGCCACCACGTCGGGGACGGTGTCCACCGGCGAGGTCTGTGGCACCTGGAGGTCGAACAGCTCGCGCAGCAGGGCCGCGTACTGATCGCCGCCGGGCTCCGCGGCCAGTTGGCGGACCTTGACGGTGGGCTGGTGGAGCAGCCGCTGCACCACGCGGTGCACCGTGCGGGCCACCTCGGCCCGCAGGTCGTCACCGAGGTCGGGGCGGCGCTGGGCCAGCCGGCGCAGCTCGGCGGTGACCACGTCGTCGGCCCGGCCGCGCAGCGCGGCCACGGTGGGCGCCACATCGGCGCCGCGCAGCCAGGAGAGGAAGCTCTCCACCTCGCCGAGCACGATCCGCTCGACGGCGGCGGCGTCCGCGGCGGCCGGACCGTCGGCGAGCAGCGCCGCCATCCGGTCGATGTCGATCACCTCGACCCCGGGGAGGTCGACGACACCCTCCTCGACGTCGCGCGGGACGGCCAGGTCGAGCAGGACCAGGGGGCCCCGGGCGGCGTCCCGCTCGGCCAGCGCCGCGCCGACCACCGCTCGGGTGAGGACCGGTTCGGTGGAGGCGGTGGCGGCCACTACGATGTCCACTGTGGAGAGCGTGTCGGCCAGCTCGGCCATCGGCACGGCGCCCGCCCCGTACGACTCGGCGAGCCGCACGGCCCGGTCGGCGCCCCGGTTGGTCACGGTGAGCGGCCCGGCACCCAGCCGGGACAGCGTGGCCACCCCGAGCGAGCCCATCGCGCCGGCCCCGACGACCAGGGCGGGGCGGCCGGCGAGATCACCGTCGAGGTGCCCGGCGGCCAGCTCCAACGCGGCGGTGACCACGCTCTGGCCGGCCCGGTCGATGCCGGTCTCGGCGTGGGCCCGCTTGCCGACCCGCAGCGCCTGCTGCATCAGCTCGTGCAGCAGGCGGCCGGCCGAGTCGGCGCCGGTGGCCCAGTGGTACGCGTCGCGCAGCTGCCCGAGGATCTGCGCCTCGCCGACGACCATCGAGTCCAGTCCGGTGGCGACCCGGAAGACGTGGTCCACGGCGGCGGCGTCGTAGTGCACGTACAGGTGGCTGGCGAGCGCCGCCGTCGAGCTGCCGGCCTGCTCGGCCAGGACGGCGCAGACGTCGCCGAGCCCACCGTGGAAACCGGACACGGCGGCGTAGACCTCCACCCGGTTGCAGGTGGAGACGAGCACCGCCTCGGCCACGTACGGCTGGGCGACCAGGCGGTCCAGGGTGCGGGTGAGGTCGGCCGGGGGCACGGCCAGTTGCTCCAGCGTGGCGACCGGGGCGGTCCGGTAGGACGCGCCGACGACGAGCAGTTTCACGTGCCGATCGCCTCCTGGGTATCGGTGGCCGCGAGCCCGCCGGGCAGGGCGGTGAGAGCGGACCCGCCGGTGGCGGGCAGCGCGGTCAGTGACGCCTTGCGGTGCTCGTGGAAGGACAGAATCTGCAGCTCGATGGCGAGGTCGACCTTGCGCACGTCAACCCCCTCCGGAACCGAGAGTACGCACGGTGCGAAGTTGAGGATGCTCGTCACGCCGACCGCGACCAGCTGGTCGGCGACCCGCTGGGCGGCGGCGGCCGGGGTGGCGATCACGCCGATCGCGATGGACTCCTCCACGGCGATCGCCGGCAGCTCGTCGACATGCCGGACCACCAGGCCGTTGATCTCTTCGCCGACGCGGGAGGGATCGGCGTCGAGCAGTGCGGCGATGCGGAAGCCCCGGCTGGCGAAGCCGTCGTAACCGGCCAGGGCGTGACCGAGATTACCCACGCCGACCAGGGCGACCGCCCTGCGCTGGGTGAGCCCGAGCACGTACTCGATCTGCTCGATCAGCAGCGCGACGTCGTAGCCGACGCCCCGGGTGCCGTACGAGCCGAGGTGGGAGAGGTCCTTGCGGAGCTTGGCGGAGTTGACCCCGGCGGCGGCGGAGAGGCCCTCGCTGGACACCGTCTCGTGGCCGGCGTCGGCGAGGTTGTGCAGCGCGCGCAGATACTCCGGGAGCCGAGCGACGGTCGCCTCGGGCAGGTCCGGGAGCGCCGGTACGGCACCGGCGCGGCCGGACGCGCCTGGGTGACGATGCTGACTCATGAGACTCCGTGCGGTGCGATCCTCGGCCAACTCTGCTGGTCGGCCGCTTATGGACTCCCGCTGGCGACCGAGATTGCCGGCTGTGCTAGCAGGGCGCGTCGGAACTAGAGAGTAGGCGCTTGTGAAGACGTGCACAAATCGCGATCTTGTCGCTGCGCGGCGCGACCCCACCAGCGCCTCCGTTCCGCAAGATCGATCCACCGGCATCCGCCCGCACCGCCCGGACAATTATTGCTCAATCCCGACTTCTCTGACCAATCC
>NZ_RCVI01000402.1:0-12140 GCF_003667455.1 Micromonospora sp. CV4
GGGGATGGTGGGGGGCGTTGTTGAGCTGGGTCGCCAGGCGGCGGGCCAGGTGCAGGCGCACGGGGCCCGATTCGCAGTCCACGACGACGCAGGGCGCGCCGGTGGCGGCGAGCACCGCCGCCGCTCCCGCCGCGCGGTCCAGCGGGCGGTTGCCGGCGGTGGCCCGGCCGTCGGTGACGATCAGCACCAGCGGGCGGCGCTTCGGGTCGCGCAGCCGCTCCACCCGCAGCAGGTCCGCGGCGGCGAGCAGGCCCTCGGCCAGCGGCGTACGCCCGCCGGTGGGCAGCTCGGCCAGCCGGGTCGACGCGGCCAGCACCGAGGAGGTGGCCGGCAGCAGCGTCCGCGCGCCGGTGCCCCGGAACGCGATCACCGCCACCTTGTCCCGCCGCTGGTACGCGTCGGTGAGCAGGGCGAGCACCGCGTCCTTCACGGTGGTCATCCGCTGCCGGGCGCCCATCGAGCCGCTGGCGTCGACCACGAACAGCACCAGGTTGCCCTCGCGCCCCTCGCGGACCGCCGCACGCACGTCGCGCGGGCGCAACCGCAGGGGTCCGGTCCGCCGCCCACGGGATGCCTGATGCGGCGCGGCGGCGCGGATGGTGGCCGGCAGGTGCAGCGCGCCCACCTCGCCGGCCGGCAGCCGGGAGCCGGTGGTCCGGCCACGCCCGGTGCGGGCACGTGAACGTCGGCCGGGCACTCCGTCACCCACGCCGGGCGCGGTGAGCACCCGGGCCTTCAACCCACCCCGGGGTACGGCCACCGGCTGGCCGCCCGCACCGGACCGGCCCTGGTCGTCGTCGCCGTCCGGCCCGCCGCGCCCGGCCCGCTGGCGTGGCCCACCCGGGCTGTCATCCGACCGCGCCTCGCCAGACCCGTCCGGGCCGGCCCCGGTCGCTGCGGGTTCCGCGCCGGAGCCCCGCTCGGCGTCGCCGGTGGCACGTTCGTCCACGCCGCTGGCGGGCCCCTGCGGCTGTTGGCCGCGACCAGCCCCGCCGCTCGGATCGGAGCCACTGCCATCGCGGTCACGCCCGTCCGGACCACGCCCGTCCGGACCACGCCCGTCCGGCCCACTGCCGTCGGGGCCCTGCCCGCCGGGCCCGCCACCCGGGCCGCCGCCGTCCGGACCCGAACCGTCCGGGCCACCGTCGCGCGGACCGTCGTCGTCCGGGTCGTCGGGATGGGCGTCCTGGGCGCGCTGCAACGCCTCGTCGAGGCGCTTCTCGTCGAGGCCGGGGGTGTCGAACGGGTCGCGGCGGCGACGGTGCGGCAGAGCCAGCCGGGCGGCCACCCGGACGTCGTCGATGGTGACCCGGTCCCGGCCGTGCCAGGCCGCGTGCGCCAGCGCGGTGCGGGCGGTGACGATGTCGGCGCGCATTCCGTCCACATCGAACGCGGCACACACCTCGGCGATCTGCCGCAGCGCGGCGTCGGGCAGCCGTACCCCCGCAAGCCGGCGCCGGGCGGTGGCCACCTGCGCGGCGACCTCGGCGTCGGCGTCGGCCCAGCGGGCGGCGAAGCCGGCCGGATCGGCGTCGGCGGCGAGCCGACGGCGGACCACCTCGACGCGGACCTCCGGATCGCGGCTGGCGCCGACCTCGACCGTGAGCCCGAACCGGTCGAGCAGCTGCGGGCGCAGCTCCCCCTCCTCCGGGTTCATGGTGCCGACGAGCAGGAACCGGGCGGCGTGGCTGACCGAGACGCCCTCCCGCTCGACGTGGCTGCGGCCCATCGCCGCCGCGTCCAGCAGCAGGTCGACCAGGTGGTCGTGCAGCAGGTTGACCTCGTCGACGTAGAGCACGCCCCGGTGCGCGGCGGCGAGCAGACCCGGTTCGAAGGCGCGTACGCCCTCGCCGAGGGCCTTCTCCAGGTCCAGCGAGCCGACCACCCGGTCCTCGGCGGCGCCGACGGGCAGCTCGACCAGCCGGGCCGGGCGGGTCTCGGCGGCGGCGCCGGCCGGGTGCGGGCCGTCCGGGCAGGCCGGGTCGGGTTCGGCCGGGTCGCAGCCGAACCGGCAGCCGGCGACCCGACGCACCGGCGGCAGCAGCGCGGCGAGGGCGCGTACGGCGGTGGACTTGGCGGTGCCCTTCTCGCCGCGCACGAGGACCCCGCCGATCGCCGGGGAGACCGCGTTGAGCAGCAGCGCCAGGCGCATGTCGGCCATGCCGAGCACGGCGCTGAACGGGTAGGTGGTCATGCGCGGTCCTCCAGGTCACCCTCGCTGGCCAGGTACGTGTCGCGGAGCCGGTCGAGGGTGGCCGGCTCGGGTTCGGCCCACAGACCCCGGTCGGCGGCCTCCAGCAGCCGCTCGGTGATGCCGCGTAGCGCCCACGGGTTGGACCGCTCCAGGAAATCCCGGGTGGTCTCGTCGAAGAGGTACGCGGCGGCCAGGTGCTCGTACATCCAGTCGTCGACGACGCCGGCGGTGGCGTCGTAGCCGAACAGGTAGTCCACCGTGGCGGCCAGCTCGAAGGCGCCCTTGTAGCCGTGCCGGCGCATCGCGGCGATCCACTTCGGGTTGACGACCCGGGCCCGGAACACCCGCCGGGTCTCCTCGCCCAGCGTGCGGGTCCGCACGTCGTGCGGCATCGCCGAGTCGCCCACGTACGCCTGCGGCGACGTGCCGGTGAGGTGGCGGACCATCGCCACCATGCCGCCGTGGTACTGGAAGTAGTCGTCGGAGTCGACGATGTCGTGCTCGCGGGTGTCCTGGTTCTTCACCGCCACCGCGATCCGGGCGAACGAGCGTTCCATGTCGGCGCGCGCCTCCCGCCCGTCCAGGCCCCGGCCGTAGGCGTAGCCGCCCCAGACCGCGTACACCTCGGCCAGGTCGGCGTCGCTGCGCCAGGTGCGGGCGTCGATCAGCGGCAGCAGCCCGGCGCCGTACGCCCCCGGCTTCGAGCCGAAGATGCGGGCGGTGGCCCGCCGTTCGTCGCCGTGCTCGGCGAGGTCGGCGGTGACGTGCGCCCGGACGTAGTTCTCCGCGTCCGGCTCGTCCAGGGCGGCGACCCGCCGGACGGCGTCGTCGAGCAGCGCCACCACGTGCGGGAACGCGTCGCGGAAGAAGCCGGAGATGCGCACGGTGACGTCGACGCGGGGCCGGCCCAGCTCGGCCGTCGGCACCACCTCGATGCCGGTGACCCGCCGGGACCTCTCGTCCCAGACCGGTCGGCAGCCCAGCAGCGCGAGGACCTCGGCGATGTCGTCGCCCTGGGTACGCATGGCGCTGGTGCCCCACACGGTCAGCCCGACCGAGCGGGGGTACTCCCCGGTGTCGGCGAGGTGCCGGGCCAGCAGCGAGTCCGCGAGGGCCACCCCGACGTCCCAGGCGTTGCGGCTGGGAATGGCCTTGGGGTCCACGGAGTAGAAGTTGCGGCCGGTGGGCAGCACGTTGACCAGGCCTCGGGTGGGTGACCCGGACGGACCGGGCGGCACGAACCGGCCGTCGAGCGCGCCGAGGGTGTTGGTCAGCTCGTCGGTGGTCCGGTCCAGGCGGGGCACCAGCTCGGTGGCGGCGAAGCGCAGCACCGCGGCGACGTCCGGGATCGGCCGGCCGGTCACCTCCTCGACCACCGTGTCGGCGGCCGCCGCGGCCCAGCCGAGGGTCTCCATTCCGACCACGAGCCGGCGCGCCAGGGCCTCGATCAGGTCGACGGCGTCGGCGGCGGTGCCGGCCGGTCCGTCCACGATGTCGGTGAGCGCCTCGGGCGGAGTGAGTCGCTGTCCCGGCGACGCGAGCAACTCCTGCTCATCGAGCCCGTACGCGGCGGCGAGGGCCTGCCGCAGGCCAGGCAGGGCGTGGGCGCCGCCCCAGATCTGCGGAGCCCGGAGCACCGCAAGGACCAGGTTGACCCGGGGTTCACCGGTGGGCGCGTCGGCGAGGATGTGCAGCCCGTCGCGGATCTGCACGTCCTTGACCTCGCAGAGGTACCCGTCGAGGTGCAGCACGAAGTCGTCGAAGTCGTCGGCGTCCGGCATCGCGTCGGCGTGCAGGTCGTGGTGCAGCTCCGCGGCGCGTACGAGGTCCCAGATCTGCGCCCGCACGGTCGGCACCTTCGCCGGGTCGAGCGCCTGCACGGTGGCGTACTCGTCGAGCAGTTGCTCCAGCTTGGCCAGGTCGCCGTACGTCTCGGCGCGGGCCATCGGCGGCACCAGGTGGTCGATCACCACGGCGTGCGCCCGCCGCTTGGCCTGGGTGCCCTCACCGGGGTCGTTGACGATGAACGGGTAGACCAGCGGCAGGTCGCCGAGGACGGCGTCCGGGGCGCAGTCGGCGGCGAGACCGAGTCCCTTGCCGGGGAGCCATTCGAGGGTGCCGTGCTTGCCCAGGTGCACCACGGCGTCCGCGCCGAACCCACCGTCGGTGACCGGCGCGGCGAGCCAGCGGTACGCGGCCAGGTAGTGGTGACTCGGCGGCAGGTCCGGATCGTGGTAGATGGCGATCGGGTTCTCCCCGAAGCCACGCGGCGGCTGGATGAGCAGTACCACGTTGCCGAAGCGCAGCCCCGCGAGCACGATGTCCCCGCCGTCGGTGTACAGCTCGCCGGGGGGCTCGCCCCAGTGCGCGAGCATCCGCTCGCGCAGCTCGGCCGGGATCTGGTCGAACCACCGCCGGTACGTCCGCCCCGGTATCCGGGCCTCGGCCGCGGCCAGCTGCTCCGGGGTGAGCCACTCCACGTCGTGGCCGCCGGCGGCGATCAGCGCGTGGATCAGGGCGTCGCCGTCGTCGGGCACCGGCGCGTCGCCCAGGTGGTAGCCGGCGTCGGCGAGCGCCGCGAGCAGTCTTACCGCCGAGACCGGGGTGTCCAGCCCGACGGCGTTGCCGACCCGCGAGTGTTTGGTGGGGTACGAGCTGAGCACCACCGCGACCCGTTTGTCGGCGTTGGGCACGTACCGCAGCCGGGCGTGGCGTACCGCGATGCCGGCCACCCGGGCCGCGCGGTCGGCGTCGGCGGCGTAGACGGAGAGCCCGTCGGCGTCGATCCGCTTGAACGAGAACGGCACGGTGACGATCCGGCCGTCGAACTCGGGAATGGCCACCTGCATCGCGGCGTCCAACGGGGACAGTCCGGCGTCGCTGCCGGCCCACTGCTCGCGGGTGCTGGTCAGGCAGAGCGCCTGGATGATCGGCACGTCCAGGGCGGCCAGCACGCCGACGTCCCAGGCGTCCTCATCGCCGCCACCGGAGGCGTCCGCGGCGACCGCTCCACCGGCCGCGAGCACGGTGACCAGCAGGGCGTCGCAGCGGGCGAAGAGCCCGAGCGGGCCGGCGCCGGCGGTCAGCCCGCGCAGCGAGCCGCAGAAGATCGGCAGCGGGTTGCCGCCGGCCGCCCGCACCGCGTCGGCCAGCACGTCGACGAAGCCGGTGTTGCCGGCCAGGGCGTGCGCCCGGTAGAAGACGATGCCCACCGTTGGCCGGTCCGGCTCGGCCGGGTGGTCGCCGTGCACCCCGTACGCCGGGGTGGGCGCGGGCGGGGCGAAACCCTCGCCGGTGAGCAGCACCGTGTCGGAGAGGAACCGGGCCAGCTGGCCGAGGTTCTCCGGGCCACCCTCGACCAGGTACGCCAGCGCGTCGGTGACCACACCGGACGGCACGGTGGAGACGGCCATCAGCTCCGCGTCGGGCACCGCCTCGCCGCCGAGCACCACCGTCGGCAGGCCGGTGGCGAGCACCCGGGTGAGGCCGTCCGGCCACGCCTGCCGGCCCCCGAGCAGGCGTACGACGACGAGGTCCACCCCGTCGAGCAGGGCGGGCACCTCGTCGGCGGCGACCCGCGCGGGGTTGGCCAGGCGATAGTCGGCGCCACTGGCACGGGCGGCCAGCAGGTCGGTGTCGGCGGTGGAGAGCAGCAGGATGCGCACGGAAGGCTCCGGGAGGTGACGCCCCGACCGCCACGGGGGGCGGTCCGAACGAAGCGGGGTGGGTGCGGCGTCAGCGGATGCGACAGGCCGGCCCAGGTCACCGACGTGGGCGTCGGGACGCGGTCAGCGTGGCGACGCGCAGCTCAGCGGCGCCGGCGACCGGCGCGGCCGGCGCGGCCGCCGCGTTCGCCGCGCGAATCATGACGGTGCTCGTCGATGAAAGAGACGCCGTGCGTCATCGGGTCCTCCTCGGGTGTCCACGCCCTGGGGTACATCCCGACGGCCGAAGTATCCTGGCTTCCGGATCGACGCTCTCCCCCGGCCTTCCAACCGCAGAAGCACGGCCGTGGCGCACGAGGGGGGATCACTCCCCGGTGACAGTGGCGGGACCGCGTCGGATTCACACCGACTTCCTTCACTGCCGTCAGGCCGCGAATGCTGCCACACCGCCGCGCCGCCGGTCAACGCCGACCCAGCCCCCTCCCGGCAGGCACTCTCCATCGAGCTTCGCCGATTGTCGTCGTCGGAGACCCGCGCCTGACAATGCCCCGAGTCAATGCGGGACAGCCTTTGCTCTGCTTATCAATACGCGCCAGGCACAGGGAGTCACCGGTGCGTATAGGTACGCAGAGCAAAGGCTGTCCCGCACATACTCTGGCCTGCGGCGACCACCTGGCGGAGCGCTGGTACGCGGCCCCCTCGCCGAGGATGGGCGAACACGGCAGCAGTGTCCGCGATCAATCTCGGAGGTCGATCGCCATGATCGCCGCGCAGTTTCTCCACCTGGCGGGTCGGGTCTGACTCCGCCCCGGAGATCCCGACCCGGCGGCGCTCCAGGCCGACGTCGCCGTCGTCGTCGACGAACGCGGCAGTGTGATGATCGACGCCGGGAAGAGCCCCGCGCACGCCAGCGAGATCCAGACGGCGCTGGGGCGGACGAGTCTCAGCGGGCGTGGCGCTCCGGGTGGGCCCGGCTCCAGGCGCGCATCCGTTCCGGGTAGCCGGTGCGGGCCGCCTCGTACAGCGGCACCGCGTGCTTGCGCGCGATGGCGCCCGCCGCGCGGGGAGTGCCGGTCCGGCGGCGGATCCACTCGCCGTCGTGGGCGATCGCCACCACCGTGGTGTCGGTGGCGGTGGTCTCCGGCTCCAGGTAGAACTCCACCCCACGCCGGCTGGCGATGAACGCCTCGAGCGCGGCGAGGTCGTCCCGGGTCGCCTCCCGGTCCAGCTTCGTCGGGGTCGCCTCGGCGCCCCGGGCCCGCCGACTGAACCAGCCCATGCCCGACTCCTCTCCTCGACGCCCCTCCAGTGCACCACCGATTCCTGGCAATACGCTGCGCGCCAGGTGAGAGTGGGCTGACCGGGCCGCGGATGGAACCCGTGGCGCGTGGGCGGTGTCATGAAGGTGATCCAACCGGAGGTCCCCCTGGACGACGACGTGCTCGTCACCCGCGCTCGGGCTGGTGACCTGAAGGCGTACGACCTCCTGGTCGCCCGGCACACCGCGTCCGCGTACCGGACGGCGGTGCTGCTCGGCGCGGGCTCGGACTCCGAGGACGTCATCCAGGAGGCCTTCGTGAAGGGGTACCGCAAGCTCTCCCGCTTCCGGGGGGAGTCGTCGTTCCGCTCCTGGCTGCTGTCGATCGTCGCCAACGAGACCCGCAACCTGCACCGGTCGCGTACCCGCCGGGACGGCCTCGTCCTGCGCGCCGCGGCGGCGAACCCCACGTCGGAGATCGCCGAGGACGACGCGGTCGGCGCGGTCCTCGCCGGGGAGCGCCGCGCCGCGCTGGTGGAGGCCCTGCGGCAACTGCCGGAACGCGACCGTGAGGTGATCGTCTGCCGGTTTTTCCTCGATCTCAGCGAGGAGGAGACGGTGGCGACGTTGGGCTGGCCCCGGGGCACCGTGAAGTCGCGGACGTCCCGGGCACTGACGAAGCTCCGGGGCCTGCTCGACCGCGAGGAGGTCCGGCGTGGATGACCTCGAACGGGAGCTGCGCGGCCTCTCCGCCTGGCTGGAGACACCCGACGCGCCCGACGTTACCGCGCGCGTACGCGCCCGGCTCACCACGCCCCGACGGCGCCGGTGGCGTGCCTGGGCCGCCGCGGCGCTCGTCGCCCTGGTCGTGGCGGTGCTGCCACCGGGACGGGCCGCCCTCGCCGACGCCGTCGCGGGGCTGCTGCGCTTCGCCGGAGTCACCGTCGTCACCTCCTCCGGCCCGGTGCTGCCCACCGGCACCCCGTCGCCGTTGCCCGCCCAGCGAGCCGCCGCCCTGGATGAGGCACAACGGGCGGTGCGCTTCCCGATCCGCCTACCGGCGACGCTCGGCCCGCCCGAGCGGGTACTGGTCGCCGATCCCGACGACACGGGCGCCTGTCGGGTGGCGACGCTGCTCTACCGCGGGGGCGCGCTGCGCATCGACGCCTTCGACGGTCGTCTCGACCTGGCGTTCCACAAGGAGACCAACCGGCCGGGAGCGGCGTGGGTCCAGGTCGACGGCGAGTTCGCCGTCTGGGTCGACGGCCCGCACGTCCTTTCCTACGTGGATCGGACCGGCGAGGTACGCAAGGAAACCGCCCGGCTCGCCGCCTCGACCCTGATCTGGCAGGACGCCGACGTGAGCTACCGGCTTGAGGGCGACCTCACCAGGGCCGAGGCGATCGAGATCGCCAGATCGCTGGACTAGCGGCATCGGGAACCCGGCGCGTTCGGGCGGTGTCCTGTTGATGCGAGTCGGGTTTCGAGCTCGCGACACGGATCCGGAAGGGGCGAGATGGGTTCCTGGGGCAGGTTGATGATGGGGTCGGTGCTCCTGCTGACGGCGTGCACGACCGACGGCCCGTTAGCCACAGCGGTCGACGCTCCGGCGAGCACGACGGCCGCGACCGCCGCGACCGGGTGTGGCTCGCGGATCGAGACGGGGTCCCTGCCCGACTGGGCGGACACCGGGTTCCGTGGGGACGCCCGGGTCCCGCACGTCTTCGGCGCCAAGGGCGACATCGTGGCGGTGCTCTTCGCGCACCCGCTGGCGCAGGTCAGGCAGGACGGGTCGAACAACAAGATCCTGTGGGTCTCCCGCCCCACCTCGACGTCGCGGGAGGCGCTGGCGATCACCGCGACCCTGGACGGCACCGACACCAGGGTGACCCGGGAGGTCGCCGGCGGTCCGGGCCCGTCGATCATCGACCTGCCGCGCGCGGGTTGCTGGCACCTCGAACTCCGCTGGGCCGGGCACACCGACACGATGGACCTGGTGTACGCCGACCGGCTGCCGTAGGGCACGACCGCCTAGGCTGCCGGGCGTGCCCGAGGACGTACGGGAGGCGGCGGCCCGTAACAACGCCGAATGGTGCGACGTGGTCTGCGGCAGCCACGGGCTGACCGGCCGGACCGACGCGGATGCCTGGTCGGTGCCCCGCCGCTCCCCGACCTGGTACCCGGACGCGGTCACCCTGCGCCCCGGCGTCGACGCCGACGCCCTGCTGGCCCGGATCGACGCCGGGCCCGGCGCCTCGGTCAAGGACAGCTTCGCCGACCTCGACCTGTCCCGGTACGGCTTCCGGGTGCTCTTCGACGCACAGTGGATCCACCGACCACCGCTGGGTCCGCCCGCCGCTGCTCCGCTGACCCCGGTCACCACGCCGGCAGAACTCGCCGCCTGGGCGACGGCACACGGTGGCGGGACGCTGTTCCGGCCGGCGCTGCTGACCGACCCGCGGGTGCGGATCCTGGCCCGGTACGACGACCGGGGCACGGTCGTGGGCGGCGCGGTGGTCAGCGGCGACCGCGTGTACGGGGTCTCCAACCTGTTCGCCGACGGAGTCGATCCGCGCGAGATCTGGCACGGCGTACCCGCCACCGTGCCCGGCGTACCGCTGGTCGGCTACGAGTCCGGTGCGGACCTGACCCCCGCCCTGGCGGCGGGCTTCACCCCACACAGCCCCCTCCGCGTCTGGCTGCACCCCTGACCCGGCACCGTTGATCATGAGGTTGACGGCGCGACACGCCGTCATCGAGGACGACAACCTCATGATCAACGGGGAAAACGGTGGCCGGCGGGGGCTCAGCCGAGGAGGGTCAGGTCTTCGGGGGTCAGGCGCAGGGCGGCGGCGGCGATGTTCGCCGTGAGGTGCGCCGGGTCGCCGGTGCCGGGGATGGCCAGCACGTGCGGTCCCTGGTGCAGGGTCCAGGCCAGGCGCACCTGGTGCGGGGTGACGCCGTGGGCCTGGGCGACCGCCCGCAGGGCCGCGCCCTGGTCGGCGCTCGCGCCCGCCTCCCGGCCCGTGCCGGCCAGCGCGAAGAACGGCACGTAGGCGATCCCCCGCTCGCCGCAGACCCGGACGAAGTCGTCCTGCTCCCGGTAGGCGTCCACCCCGTAGTTGTTCTGCACGCAGACCACCGGTGCGATGTCCGCCACCTCCGCCAACCGCTCGGGCCGGACGTTGGAGAGCCCGAGGTGCCGGATCAGCCCAGCGGCGCGCAGCTCGGCCAGGGCACCGAACCGCTCGGCGAGCGGCACCGGGCCCGACCCCCGGCCGAGCCGCAGGTTCACCACGTCCAGGTGGTCCTTGCCGAGCCGACGCAGGTTCTCCTCCACCTGGGCGCGCAACTGCGCCGGGGTGAACGCTTCGGTGAAGCCGGACACCGGGTCGTACCCGAAACCGACCTTGGTGACGATCACCAGATCCTCGGGGTACGGGGCGAGCGCCGCCCGGATCAGCTCGGTGGCGTACCGCGCCGGGCCGGTGCCGACCCCCAGGGTCCCGCCGGGCGAGACGTAGAAGGCGGCGGTGTCGATGTGGTTGACGCCCAGCTCCACGGCGCGGCGCAGCAGCGCGACGGCCCGGTCGCGGTCCGGGTTCGCGGTGATGCGCATGGAGCCGAAGCCCATCCGGTGCACGGCGCGGTCGCCCAGGGTCCAGCTGCCCGCCGCGGCGGCGGTGATCGAGTCGGTTGGCATCGGGCGACCGTAGCCAGCCGGGGCGCGCGGCGCAGTCGGCCGCGCACCCGATACCGCTCGGCGGCGCGGTGGGTTAGTTTTTCTGTGCTGGCGAGGTCCGTTCGGCGGCGGCCGGCGGGCGCAGCACCGGCACCAGCGCCAGCGTCGGCAACAGCAGCAACGGCACCACGAGCAGCGCGTGCAGGATGCCGACCCGGTCGCCGAGCAACCCCAGCAGCGGCGGCCCGCCCAGGAACGCGGTGTAGCCGATCACCGCGACGACGCTGACACGGACGGGCGCGTGCGCCTCTTCGTCGGCCGCCGCGCTCATCCCGACCGGGAAGCCCAGCGACGCGCCGAGCCCCCAGAGCGCGACGCCGACGATGGCCACCGGCCCCGAGCCGGCCAGCACGGCCAGGCCCGCGCCGAACGCGGCGAGCAGGACGGTGCCGGTGAGCACCGGCGTCCGACCCCACCGGTCCAGCGCGACCGTGCCGGCGGTGCGCCCGAGGGTCATGCCGACGACGAAGACGCCGAAGACCGCCGCCCCGGCCGCTTCGCTCAGGTCACGGCCGTCGACGAAGGCCACCGCCAGCCAGTCGTTGGCGCTGCCCTCGGTGAAGGCCGCCACCAGCACGAAGAGCCCGATCAGCAGGGTGCGCGGCTCCCGCCAGGCGGCGAGCTGGGCGCGGCGGCGAGCGCGTGGGCTGGCGTCCGTACCCTCCGCCCGGTCGACGGCCGGCTGGGGCAGGAACGCGCGGGCGCCGAGCACGGTGCCGACCAGCACCACCACCGCGACACCGGCGAGATGCGCGCCGACGGGCAGGTCGAACCGGGCGGCCCCGGCCCCGATCGCCGCGCCCGCCACCGAACCGAGGCTCCACGCCGCGTGGAAGCGGGGCATGACGGTACGCCCCAGACGCCGCTCCACCGCCGCGCCCTCGACGTTCATCGCCACGTCGCAGGCGCCGGAGCCGTACCCGAACGCGGCCAGGCCCAGCGCGACGACGACCACCGAACCGGCCACCGTGGCGCCCAGCCCGGCGACGGTCAGGCCGACCGCGACGAGCACGGTGGCCAGTGTCACGGTGCGGGCCGCGCCGAGGCGCTGGGCGAGCAGGCCGGAGGTGGGCATCGCCAGCAGCGCGCCGATGCTCATCGCGAGCAGCAGCAGCCCGAGCCGGCCGGCTGAGAGGTCCAACGCCTCGCGGACCGCCGGCACCCGGGAGAACCAGCTGCCGACGGCGAGCCCGTTGAGGGTGAACACGACGGCCACGCCGTTGCGGGCGGTCCGCACGACCCGCGAGGGCGCCGGGGCGGTGGCCGGAGGGACGGTCGGGC
>NZ_RCVI01000182.1:0-11879 GCF_003667455.1 Micromonospora sp. CV4
GACCACTCTGCGCCGCCCTGCCCACCGGCACCGACCCCGGCAACCCGACCTTCCTCGCCGACCAACCCGTCGACCAGGCGCTGCGCTGGATGCCCACCCTCACCACCTTCGAAGCGGCCGTACGCACCAGCGGCGTCCTCGCCGACCTGCCCACCGGCACCGGCGTCACCATCCTGGCGCCCTCCGACGACGCCTTCGCCGCCAAGTTCTCCGAGGACAACTGGGACAACCTGATGGCCCGCCACACCGACCAGCTGCGCACCCTGCTCAAGGCGCACCTGATCGCCGGAACCCACCCCATCGACGACCTGGCGTCCGCCGGCACCGCCACCACCCTCGACGGCACCACGGTCACCCTCACCCGCACCGGACCCACCACCCGCATCGCCGACCGGGCCGACGCGGTCTGCGCCGACTACCAGGCCACCAACGCGCGCATCCACATCATCAACGCCGTCCTCGGCCCACTGCCCACCACCGCCAACGACACCGACCAGCGGGCCCACTGACCGCCCTCACCGCGCCTGGTCCACCGAACCCAGGGCGGCCAACGCCCGGTTGGTGCGGTTGGCCCGCACCGCGTCGCGCTGCTGATCGGCCGTCACCTCGATGTACGTCTGCGACGACGCCAACGACGCGTGCCCCAGCAACCGCATGATCTCCGCCGCGCTCGCCCCGTCCTCGGCCAGCCGCGTCGCGAACGTGTGCCGCAGCGCGTGCAACCGCGCGCCACGCGGCACCCGGTCACCGATCCCCGCCCGCCGGTAACACGACTCCACCAGATACTGGAGCCCACCGCGGCGCAGCGGCTCACCCCGCCGGTCCACCAGCAAGGCCGAGTCCGGGCGTACCGACCGGGACCCGAAACGCCGGACCCGACTGTCCAGGTAGTCCACCAGCACCCGGTCCAGGTCCGCCTCGATCGGCACCACACGGGGCCGGCCACCCTTGCCCACCACCTCAATTCGCCGTTCACCGAGCCGACCGGCCAGCGAGCCGACCCGCAACGCCAGCAACTCCGACAGCCGCAACCCCGCGCAGAGCGCCACCGCCAGAACCGCCACGTCCCGCTCCGGCCACGGGTCGCGCTGCCGACCGTCGTCGCGCGCGGCCGAGGCGAGCAGCAGCTCGGGGGTGTCCGCCCCGCGCAGCGGCTTCGGCTGGGGGAGCAGGGCCCGGGGCCGGCCGACCGCCGGCATCGGATTACCCGCCACCACCCCGTCCGCCACGAGGAACGTGAAGAAGCTGTTCCAGGTGGACCAGGCCCGGTGCACCGACGCGGGCGCGCGGGGCGCGGCGAACCGGGCGAACGCCGCCCGCATCACCCGGGGGGAGAGATCGGTGATCGACAACGCGGCGCGGGGGAGGGGAGTGGCGACGTCGTCGGCGATCAGGGCGGCCACCGCGTGCAGGTCCCGCCGGTACGCCGCGAGGGTGTGCGGGGACGGCTTGCGCGTCGCCCGGGCGGCCAGGAACTCCTCGATCAGCACCCCGAGCGATTCGTCCTTTTTGTCATGCATAAGGAATATTATGCAGCTTTTTCGCGTTCACTGGCAAGGGGAGAGGGGGAGCGCGGTGACCCAACCGAGGCGCTATGTCCTGACCGGAGGCCCAGGAGTCGGCAAGACCACGCTGATCCAGGCGCTGCGCCGCCGAGGGCACCTGGTGGTCCGGGAGGCGGCCACCGACGTCATCGCGGCCCGGCAGGCGCAGGGGTGCGCCGAACCCTGGCGGGAACCGGAATTCGTCGACGCCGTCGCCCGACTCCAGCACCGCCGCCGGATCGCGGCCGACGCGGAAGGCGACCTGCAGATCCATGACCGGTCACCGTTGTGCACGCTCGCTCTGGCTCGCCACCTGGGCCGGCCGGTCGGGCCCGACCTCGCCGCCGAACTGGACCGGATCGTCCGCCAGCGGTCGTACCAGCGGCTGGTGTTTCTGATCGGCCCACTGGGCTTCGTCACGCGCACGGCCGCCCGCCAGATCGGCTACGCCGAGTCGTTGGCCTTCGCCCGTGTGCACGAGCAGGTGTACGCGGCGTACGGGCACCGGCTGGTCGACGTGCCGGCCGGTGCCCGGTGCACGAGCGGATCACGCTGATCGAGCAGCACCTGTCCACCCCCGACGAGGGGACTCCAAATCGTCTTACTTTACATAATGTACATTATCGAATCGGCGACTGACGGGCCGCCACCAGGCCTCGGGCCTCTACCGACGCTCAGCTGGCGGGTGGTCCAGACCATCCGGTCCCGCTGCGGTGGCGGTCGCCAGGAGTGTTGTGACGTAACTCTGCGGGCCGCCCGTGCTGTTCGCCTTCCCGACTGTCCAACAGGGCCACCGGCACGACCCCCTGATTTTGGAGGCCCTTCTGGGCACGCGATGTGGCGAAGGTCCGGACGCCTCTTCCGACGCCTCTCCCCCGGGAGGTGTCGGCGCGAGGGTGTCCCCCCGCTGTGGACCGTGTGGGATAGCGTGTCGCCGGTCTATTTGGGGAGATCCCCAGCATCCTTCGGGGGAAAGAAGCTGTCACGTGTCATTTTGGAAGAAGACCACGGTTGTAGCGGTCTCGGCGCTCACGGCCCTCGCCGTATCCGCGTGCGGCGTGCAGTCCGGCTCGTCCGACGCGCCGAAGCAGCCCAACGTGCTGGAGCTGCTCGCCAGTGATCTGAAGGGGTCGTTGCAGAAGACGATCGACACCACCGACAAGACCGATTCGGTGACCCTGACGATGACGGGCACGGCGGGCGGCGAGAAGATCTCGATGCAGGGCGTCCTGGACCTGGGTGACCCGGTCAAGGCCGAGATGACGACGGCGGGTCCGGGTGGCACCCCGACCACCGTGCGGATGATCGGCGCCGTGATCTACGTCGAGATTCCGGAGAAGGACCGCGCGAGCACGAACGGCAAGCGCTGGATGAAGATGGACCTGAGCGCGGTCAGCGAGCAGGCGGGACTGAACTTCACCAAGCAGTTCGAGGACGCCGACCCGACCAAGCAGGTCAAGACGCTGCTCGCCTCCGAGGGTGTGTCGGTCGTCGGTGAGGAGACGGTGAACGGGGCGCCGACCGTCCACTACACCGTCACGACTCCGGTGGGGACCCACTTGAAGCAGCTCGATGCCGAGGTGCGGTCGGGCGTCGAGAAGCAGTTCGCCAAGGAAGGCGTCAAGGACATCAAGATCGACCTGTGGGTCGACGAGCAGTACCGGCCGCGCCGTGCGGGCATGGTCATGGGCACGATGGGCGACATGGTTATCGACTACACCGACTACGACAAGGCGGTGACCATCGAGACGCCGCCTGCGGCGGAGACCGCCGACTTCGCCGAGATGCTTCAGGGCCTGAAGGACCTGGGCACGGGCAACTGACCGGAGCTGACATGGTGCCCGGCCGGCGAGGAGACTCACCGGCCGGGCATCGTCGTTTGGAGAATTCGGTGCCGGCGGGGAAACGCCGACGGGCGGCGTACGCCGACATCGTGTCGGGGTACGCCGCCCTCTGGCGGGACGAGCTGCGGGAGGCGGTCCCCCGCTGCCCTGGTGGTTACCTCGGGTCGCGGTTGAACGTCGAGGTCGACCAGATGTAGCCGAGCACGGCGAGCCCCAGGCACCAGACGACCGCGAGCCACCCGTTGTGGCCGATCTCGCTGCCGAGCAGCAGCCCGCGCAGGGTTTCGATGGCGGGCGTGAACGGTTGGTATTCGGCGACCGGCTGGAGCCAGCCGGGCATGGCGTCGACCGGGACGAAGGCGCTGGACAGCAGCGGCAGCAGGATCAGCGGCATCGCGTTGTTGCTGGCGGCCTCGGCGTTCGGGCTGACCAGGCCCATGCCGACGGCGATCCAGGTGAGGGCCAGGGCGAAGATCACGAGCAGCCCGAACGCGGCGAGCCATTCCAGGATGCTGGCGTCGGTGGACCGGAAGCCGATGGCGACGGCGACGGCGGCGACGAGGACCACGCTCATGACCGATTGCAGGACGCTGCCGACGACGTGCCCGACGAGCACCGAACCGCGGTGGATCGCCATGGTGCGGAAGCGGGCGATGATGCCTTCGGTCATGTCGTTGGAGACGGACACCGCGGTTCCGATCACGGTGCTGCCGATGGTCATCAGCAGGAGGCCCGGGACGATGTACGCGATGTAGTCGGAGCGGTCGGCGCCGCCGCCGATGATGCCTGAGCCCATCGTGTCGCCGAAGACGTAGACGAAGAGCAACAGCAGCATGATCGGGGTGAGCAGCAGGTTGAGGGTGAGGGACGGGTAGCGCCGGGCGTGCAGGAGGTTGCGGCGCAGCATCGTGGACGAGTCGCGGGCGGCGAGGGAGAGGGTGCTCATCGGACGGTCTCCTTGGGCTGGTTGGGGATGGTGGCGGCGCCGCCGGTCAGGGCGAAGAACACGTCGTCGAGGTCGGGGGTGTGCACGGTCAGCTCGTCGGCTTCGATGGCGGCCGAGTCCAGTCGGTCGAGGATGGTGCGGAGCTCGCGCTGACTGCCGTCGCTGGGGATCTGCAGCGCGAGGGTCTCGTCGTCGCGGGTGGCGTCGTGCAGCGCGTCGGCGGCGGACTGGTACGAGGTGGGGTCGGTGAAGCGGAGCCGGACGTGTCCGCCGGGGATGAGCCGCTTCAGTTCCTTGGCGGTGCCCTCGGCGGCGATTTTTCCGTCGTTGAGCACGGCGATGCGGTCGGCGAGTTCGTCGGCCTCCTCCAGGTACTGGGTGGTGAGGAAGACGGTGACGCCGTCGGCGACGAGCTCGCGGATGATCTGCCACATGTTGTGGCGGCTGCGGGGGTCGAGGCCGGTGGTGGGTTCGTCGAGGAAGATGATCCGTGGGTTGCCGACCAGGGTCATGGCGAGGTCGAGGCGGCGCTTCATGCCGCCGGAGTAGGTGGAGGCGGGTTTCTTCGCGGCGTCGGTGAGGTCGAAGCGTTCGAGCAGTTCCGCGGCGGCGCGGCGGCCTTCGCTCTTGGGCAGGTGGTGCAGGTCGGCCATGAGGAGCATGTTCTCCTCGCCGGTGATCAGGTTGTCGACGGCGGAGAACTGGCCGGTGACGCCGATCGCGGCGCGGACCGCCTGGGGGGCGGTGGCGAGGTCGTGGCCGCCGACGTGGATGGCGCCGGAGGCGGGGTCGGCGGAGATGAGGGTGGAGAGGATCTTGACGGCGGTGGTCTTGCCGGCGCCGTTCGGGCCGAGCAGGGCGAAGATGGTTCCTTCGGCGACGGTCAGGTCGACGCCGTCGAGGACGGTCTTGTCGCCGTAGGACTTGCGCAGCCCGTTTGCCGCGATGGCCAGGTTGGTCATGGTGGGTGCTCCTCAGAGGCTGCGGGCGACGATGTCGCCGTGGGCGGTGGTGGCGTGGATGGTCAGGTCTGCGGTGCCGGCGGTGTTCATGAGGGAGTTGTCGATCCGGCCGAGGGTGGTGCCGGCGTCGAGGGAGGCGGAGACTCCGCGGGCGGCGCCGATCGACACGTTGCCGGCCTGGGTGCGCAGGACGACGGTGCCGCGTACGGCCTCGGTGATGTGGATGTCGCCCTTGACGGTGCTGATCTCCCCCGGCCCGTTGAGGCGGCCGACCGAGATGTCGCCGGCGGCGGTGGCGAGGCGCAGGCTGGCGGCTTCGTCGATTTTGATCGTGCCGTGCGCGCCGTCGTAGGCGACGTCGCCGAAGCGTCCGACGGCCCGGAATTCGGCGCTGGCCGTCTTCGCGGTGACCTGGGAGTTGGTGGGCAGTTGGACGGTCACCTCGATGGATCCGGAGTTTCCGAGGATCTGGTTCTTCGCCGAGGCCTTGATGCGCAGGACGCCGTCGCGGTATTCGACGGTGGTCTGCTCCGCGACCTTCACGTCGCGGGCCTTGGAGGCGTCCGCGGGCAGGACTTCGACGGTGGTGTCGGCCCGGTCGGCGGCGATGAACTGGACGCGGCCGGCGGGGATGTCGAGGACGGCGGAGATCGGGGTGGGGGTGTCGAAGTTCGGCATCGTGCTCTCCTCCTGCGTTTGTTTCTGACACCGGAAACGCTACGTTGCGTTCAGACATCAGGCAACAAGCTTGTTGCGTCCAGTAGGCATAAGCGCAGGTGAAGGCCGCATAATCGTTGCAACTATTGTGAATCTAACGCAACAGCAACGGTTGCGCCCGTTGCATTGGATTGGGAGTGAACGCTATGCTGGCGGTGTTCAGCAAGCGTGAAGGGAGATCGCGATGCCGGGAGGCAGGCTCACCCAGCAGGAACGCCAGCAGATCGCGCTGGGGCTGGCCGACGGGCTCGCGTACGCCGAGATCGCCCGGCGTTTCGACCGCCCCACCTCGACGATCACGCGTGAGGTGATGCGCAACGGCGGCCCCACCGGCTACCGCGCCGATCTGGCCCACCGCGCCACGGAACGCCGCGCGCACCGGCGCAGGCAGACCCCTCCCCCTGGGCCACAGACGCCCTCGCCGGACCACGGGCGCGACGCCGAGGCCGTACGTGAGTACGAGGAGATGTTCACGACCCTCCTCATGCAGCAGGGCCTGCCCAAGATGATGTCCAGGGTGCTGACCTGCCTCTACACCGCCGACGCGGGCAGCCTCACCGCGTCCGAACTCGTCCAACGCGTCCAGGTCAGCCCGGCGTCGATCTCCAAGGCGATCGCGTTCCTGGAGAGTCAGGGCCTCATCCGCCGCGAGCGCGACGAGCGTCGCCGCGAGCGATACGTGGTCGACGACGACGTCTTCTACCAGGGCACGATCGCCGGCGCCCGAGCCAACGCCCAGCTCGCCGAGGTCGCACGGCAGGGCGTGGGCGTCCTCGGCCCCGGCACCCCGGCCGCCGTCCGCCTGGAGAGCATTGCCCGCTTCGTCGACTTCATCGCCGAGAGCATCACCCGCGCTGCCGAGCAGGCCCGCGAGATCCTCTACACGAAACCCGACGCGGCTTCGGGCGGCACCGACGCGGCTTCAGATCGCGGATAGCGGGCCGCCGTGATGGTCGTGGCCCGTGGACGGCAGCGCATCGGACGGGCCGTGGGCGTCCGGGGGTTGAGGAAGAGCGGTACAGCGGTCAGCGCTGAGAATGGTCCGTCGTCGCGCCCTATTCCTCCGGTTCCCAGGCGATCAGCTGGTCGAAGACCCGCCGGTCACCGTCGAGCCGCAGCGAGTCCATCGGAATGCGGCCGTAGCAGAACATGACCAGCTCATGGGCCGTGCCCCGGGCGGAGGCATAGGCCGCCGACTCCGGGCGGTCGCCGGCGACCGGCGTGGCGGTCCGGGCGCCGTCGGCGGAGAACCAGAGCCGCCAGGAACGGCCCTCGGTGGCGTGGTAGTCGATGACCGCGGGCTTGTGCGGCCACGGGACCGTCGTCGCGACGCAGGTGGTCACGAACTCGTCTACACCGTCGAGGGCCACCTCGTCCGGCAGCGGCTGCGGGGCGCCCACGGCGACCTGGGCGTCGTAGGTGTGCACGGCGACCTGCTGGAGCTGGTGCCGGGCGACGGCACCAGTCGTCCGCGGCGACTGCGACGGACCCCACCACGTCCAGCAACCACGATCCGGGCCGGCCTCCCGCAGCGCGTCCAGCAACTCCCCCGTCGACGCGGCGAACCAGGCCAGCAGTGCTTCGCGCTCCCGGGGCGCCACCGGGGCGGACATCGCCGGCGGAGCGTCGGCGGGCCCCGCGGCCACGATGGCGGCCCACCTGCGGCGCCCCTCGCCCAGGTGCTGCACCAGGTCGAACACCGTCCACTCGGGGCAGGTCGGCACCCGCACGTCGAGGCTGGGTGCCGCGGCGACCGCCGCCCGGAAAGCGGCCGATCGTTCGTCCATCAGCCGCAACAGGTCGGCGAACTCCAGCGTCTTTTCCACCGGGGCTGTGTACCACCCCCGCTCCGACAACCGACAGCGGATTTCCCCAACGCCGGCGGCGGGGCCACGCGGAAAATCCGTTGCCCGGCGTCCCACGGGTTAACCATGCTGACGCGCATGGATCAGTGACCAGTGGCGCACGTGCGCGATGACGACGGGTTCGAGTCGCCTCCCCGTCTCCGTCCGCCGTGCCACTCGAAGCCCGCACCGCGTGAGGAGTGCGGGCTCCCTTCACGCGACGTGATCTGCGACGTCGCGCCAGCCGGCGTGCTCCCCGCCGAGACGCCGGCTGCTCGCCACTGGATCCGGGAGGCACGCCCCGGCGCGCCATCGCGCTGCCGGGCGCCTCCTGCCTAGACCTTGGAATCGCCGAAGCCATGAGCACTTCCCGCGATATCCGCGTGCCGGCCCACGGTCGCGGACCCGGCATCGACCGCAAAGCGCTGTGGGTGGTCAGCGAGCTCGGACTGCCCACCATCGTCAAAACCTGCGTGTCATGCAGGTCCACGCGGCACCATCCCACCGGCAAGATCCGGGTCAACGCGAACCACAAGCTGCTCGACGTGTGGCTGCTGATCTGCTGCGACCTGTGCGGCCGCACGTCGAAAATCCCCGTCCACGAGCGCATCAACGTGCGGGCGCTGGACAACGAGCGGCTAGTGATGTTCGAGAACAACGACCCGGCCATGGTGCGAGCGCTGACCATGGACGCGACGCTCGCCCACAAGGCCGCCTACCAACTCGACTGGACCGGCACCTGGCAGCTGGACACCGACATGCCGTTCTACGACCTCCAGCGCGAGGATGCCGCGCCACTCGAGGTCATCATCAGGTTCGAGCTCCCGGCACCCATCCGGGTCGAGAAGCTGCTCACCGCCGGGTTCGGCCTGAGCCGTCCCGCCGTGCGAGGCCTGGTCGACTCCGGGCGCATCCGCCTGCCCCTGCCCATCGACGCCAAGGCCCGCGACGACTTCACCTTCCTGGTCGTCACCACCCCACCGCTGTCACCCGAGCGAACATGAGGTGCCGCCCCACGGCGCGATGACCTGCGCCGTGGGGCGGCCCGCACCATCCGGCCCGCCGTCGGTGGTCAGGCGCCGACATACGCCGCGAGGTGCTGGCCGGTGAGGGTGGAGCGGGCGGCGACGAGGTCGGCCGGGGTGCCCTCGAAGACGATGCGGCCGCCGTCGTGGCCGGCGCCGGGGCCGAGGTCGATGATCCAGTCGGCGTGCGCCATGACCGCCTGGTGGTGTTCGACGACGATGACCGACTTGCCGGAGTCGACGAGCCGGTCGAGCAGGCCGAGCAGGTGTTCGACGTCGGCGAGGTGCAGGCCGGTGGTCGGCTCGTCGAGGACGTAGACGCCGCCCTTCTCGGCCATGTGGGTGGCCAGCTTGAGCCGTTGCCGCTCGCCGCCGGACAGCGTGGTGAGCGGCTGGCCGAGGCTGAGGTAGCCGAGGCCGACGTCGGCGAGCCGTTCGAGGATGGCGTGTGCGGCCGGGGTGCGCGCCTCGCCGGAGCCGAAGAACTCCTCGGCCTCGGTCACCGACATGGCGAGCACCTGGCTGATGTCGCGGCCGCCGAGGTGGTATTCCAGCACGGAGGCCTGGAACCGCTTGCCTTCGCACTCCTCGCAGGTGGTGGCGACGCCCGCCATCATCGCCAGGTCGGTGTAGATGACGCCGGCGCCGTTGCAGGTGGGGCAGGCTCCCTCGGAGTTGGCGCTGAACAGGGCGGGCTTCACGCCGTTGACCTTCGCGAAGGCCTTGCGGATCGGGTCGAGCAGTCCGGTGTACGTCGCCGGGTTGCTCCGCCGCGAGCCGCGGATCGCGCCCTGGTCGACCGAGACGACGCCCTCGCCGGCGGGGATCGAGCCGTGCACGAGTGAGCTCTTGCCGGAGCCCGCCACGCCGGTGACCACGCAGAGCACCCCGAGGGGGATGTCGACGTCGACGTTCTGCAGGTTGTGCGCCGTCGCGCCGCGGATCTCCAGAGTGCCGGTGGGCTTTCGGACGGTGTCCTTGAGGGCGACCCGGTCGTCGAGGTGGCGGCCGGTGACCGTGGCGCTGGCGCGCAGCCCTTCGACGGTGCCCTCGAAGCAGACGGTGCCGCCCGCCGTGCCGGCGCCGGGGCCGAGGTCGACGACGTGGTCGGCGATCGCGATGGCCTCGGGCTTGTGCTCCACGACGAGGACGGTGTTGCCCTTGTCGCGCAGGCGCAGCAGCAGGTCGTTCATCCGCTGGATGTCGTGGGGGTGCAGGCCGATGGTGGGCTCGTCGAAGACGTAGGTGACGTCGGTCAGGGAGGAGCCGAGGTGGCGGATCATCTTGGTGCGCTGCGCCTCGCCGCCGGACAGGGTGCCCGACGGCCGGTCGAGCGAGAGGTAGCCCAGCCCGATCTCGACGAACGAGTCGAGGGTGTGGCGCAGTGCGGCCAGCAGCGGCGCCACGGACGGCTCGTTGAGGCTGCCGACCCATTCGGCGAGGTCGCTGATCTGCATGGCGCAGGCGTCCGCGATGTTGATGCCGTCGATCGTCGAGGAGCGCGCCGCCTCGCTGAGCCTCGTGCCGTCGCACTCGGGACAGGTGGTGAAGGTGACGGCCCGGTCGACGAACGCGCGGATGTGCGGCTGGAGCGCTTCCTTGTCCTTGGACAGGAACGACTTCTGAATCTTGGGGATCAGCCCTTCGTAGGTGAGGTTGACGCCGTCGACCTTCACCTTGACCGGGTCCTTGTAGAGGAAGTCGTGAAGTTCCTTCTTGGTGTAGTTGCGGATCGGCTTGTTGGGGTCGACGAAGCCCGACTCGGCGTAGACCCGGACGGTCCAGAAGCTGTCCGACTTCCAGCCGGGGATGGTGAAGGCGCCTTCGGCGAGGGACTTGGAGTCGTCGTAGAGCTGGGTGAGGTCGATGTCGGAGACCGAGCCGCGCCCTTCGCAGCGCGGGCACATGCCGCCGGTGATGGTGAAGGTGCGGCGCTCCTTCACCGTCTTTCCGCCGCGCTCCATGCTGACCGCGCCCGCGCCGCTGATCGAGGCGACGTTGAAGGAGAAGGCCTGCGGTGAGCCGATGTGCGGCTTGCCGAGCCGGCTGAAGAGGATGCGCAGCATCGCGTTGGCGTCGGTGGCGGTGCCGACGGTGGAGCGGACGTCGCCGCCCATCCGCTGCTGGTCGACGATGATGGCGGTGGTCAGGCCGTCGAGCACGTCGACCTCGGGCCGCGCCAGCGTCGGCATGAATCCCTGCAGGAACGCGCTGTAGGTTTCGTTGATCATCCGCTGCGACTCGGCGGCGATGGTGCTGAACACCAGGGAGCTCTTGCCGGAGCCGGAGACGCCGGTGAACACCGTCAGCCGGCGCTTCGGCAGCTCGATGCTGACGTCCTTGAGGTTGTTCACGCGCGCGCCGTGCACGCGGATCAGGTCGTGGCTGTCCGCGATGTGCGGCGCAGGCGACTGCGTGTCCGTCCTCGTGGCCCTGCTCATCGTGTCTCCATCTGTCGGGCGGGGACCGCCGTCGCGGTCCCCGTCGGCGTCGCCCGGCGGGGTCGTGGTCAGCGTCGCGGAGTGCGGCAACCACGGTATCCGCAGGGTCAGACGATCCAGCGGCCGTCGCGCATCAGGTCGCGCCCGGAAATCTCGTTCGCCTCGCGCCACGCCTGGATGCGGCGGGGGGAGATCCGGAACCAGTGGTACGGCGTGGTCAACGCGCGTGGGTCGAAGCCGGTGTGCGCGGCGAACCGGTCACCCCGCTCCCGCGGCAGCGCGTCGATCTCGAGGACCTCGATGTCGCCCTCGATCATCGACACGTCGCGGGTGTGGCCCAGGGCCAGCCGGGCGGCCCGGGTGGCAGCCAGGTTCCGGCCGGTCGGGGTGTCCGCCGCCGTGGCCAGGAGCAGGGTCTCGCCGTCCCAGTGGAAGGACAGTGGCACCAGGTACGGCGTGCCGTCGGCCGCGGCGCTGGCCACCCAGACGTCGATGTCGTGGGTGAGCCGGTGCTCGGTGTCGCGGCGACGTCGAGCGGGCGGGCGGGGGTCGGCGT